>CAXGXG010000070.1:0-7248 GCA_964013525.1 uncultured Alphaproteobacteria bacterium
ATCTGCCCTGCGCGGTCAGGATGAGGTTGAACTGGATGATATCGATGTCGATGAAACCATCCTGGATGCAGACCGTTTCGAAGAAATGGCCGCAAACTAAGAATTCCTGCTGACTGTTTCCAATAAAGGGTTTGGTAAGCGCACATCTACATACGAATATCGTGCTGCCAACCGTGGCGGTATGGGTATCGCGACGATGAAGCTGACGAAAAAGAATGGCGAAGTTGCCGCCTCCTTCCGCGTGGATGACACAGATCAAATCATGATGGTGACAAATGGTGGGCAATTGATTCGCATGCCGGTTGAAAATATCCGTTTTGTCGGTCGCCAGTCATTGGGTGTTACATTGTTCCGTGTTGCCGACGGTGAAAAGGTCGTATCCGTTGCCATGATCCGCGAAGATGATGAAGACGCCGATGGTGAAACAGCCGAAAACGCTGAAAACGCCTCAGATGAAGCGTCAGATGCTTCATCTAACGGGGAAGCAGAAACATCTTCAAACGAAGATAAAAATCCGTCAGACGACAATCAAACGGAAGAATAAACTGCGGAAAAGTTGCAAAAATCAAGAAACACCCCTTGAAAAAAGTGAGTTTTTCGCAAAAATATTAAAATAATCTGGAACATTTAGAATGTTCTGTTGTATATATGTGTGAACAGTAGGTGAAAGGAGAATTACAAATGAAAACATCTAATGCTGTACTAACTGGTTTGGCCGTTGCGGTAATCGTAGCAGGTCTTGCATGGGCAATTGACGTAGACGTAAGCGGCGACACAGAGCTGCCTAGCGTAGACATGGAAATGACAGAAGGTGAAATGCCTGAAGTTGACGTTGAAGCTGTTGACGTAGACGTTACAGAAGAACAAGGCACAATCCGCGTTCCTAACGTTGACGTAAACATGGAAGAAAAAACAATTCCATATCCAAATGTTGACGTTCAGCACAAAGACGGCGCACAAGACGGCGTAGCGAACGAAGACGATATGTCTAAAATGAACGATGGCGTTGATAACGAAGAAAACGACACTGGCGATGGTGAAACAGAGTTGGAAGACAACAACCTGGCTTACTAAGCTTTCGTTTTATAAACGTTTAAGTTAAGATTTGCGGGAGCCCGATTACATCGGCTCCCGTTTTTCTTTGTCTGAATTCTGAAAGGCTTTTTTAATGACCCAAAAAGTTGCGCTCTATCCCGGTACGTTTGACCCTGTGACAGTTGGGCATCTGGACATCATACGGCGCGGATCACGCCTGTGCGATAAGCTGATCGTTGCGATTGCCGGAAACCCTGGCCCTGCCAAGAAACCCTTATTCAATGTTGAGGAGCGGGTTGACATGGCCAAGGCTGAGGTCGACCGCCTGAACCTGGATATCGAGGTTGAAGTTTGCGGATTTGATGATCTATTGATGCATTATGCGGAAAAACGCAATGCCACAATGATTCTGCGCGGTTTACGTGCTGTGTCTGATTTCGATTATGAATTCCAAATGACCGGCATGAACCACCACTTGAATGACACGATTGAAACCGTCTTTTTAATGTCTCAGGACAAATACCAATTTATATCTTCACGCTTTGTCAAAGAGATCTCCCGCCTGGGCGGTGATGTTCACAAATTTGTGACACCGGACGTTGAAAAAGCTCTTCATACAAAATTTACAAAATAATTTTAAACTATGCCTTGACCGTGGCGTTTTGGATCGTTATAAATCTGTACTGACGACGCAACGTTGTTAAGAGCCCTTAGCTCAGCCGGTAGAGCATCTCACTTTTAATGAGAGGGTCGCAGGTTCGAACCCTGCAGGGCTCACCATTTAAAAATGGCCAGTTTAAAAACTGGCCTTTTTTATTGTCCTGATTTTTTTAATGCCCTTATTTGAGCTTGTTGATCAAAGTCTTGTCAGCAATTGCTTGGCGTAGTTTGTCCGTTTTAAAGCCGTCTTCTATCATCCCTTCAATTGCCAGAAGCTTCACCAGTTGTGATTCTGAGAAAATATAAAGATCAAGCGTACGGAGTTTTTTCAAACCGCTGTCACGGATCTGGTCAATCACAGCCGACAGGTCTTTTTTGGACAAAATCGTAATTTGATCACCGGGATTGATATTTTTGAAAGATTTGGCAGCATTACCACCACGCAGGAAAACTTCCGTAAGGCGCATTTCAGCCCCCTTGGCTTGCCATCCGGATGAACCTCGTGTCAGGGCCAATATCCCCTCGCCCAGGCTAAAGCCGGCTTTGCCTACAACAGCTTCAGTAATTTGGTCATTAACGGAGAGAATCAGGGTTTCACCGGGTTTATACTGCTTCGTCAAATCATCGTGCGCGATATTCAGCTTCATATTGCCGAAGTTATCTATGTAATAGATGGATCCGGTTGGCAGGTCGTTGAAGTGATTTTCATCAATGCGGTCTCCAACAAATTCAAACCCATCAATGATGTCTGCAAAACGGCCCTGTTTTAAACATTCTGCAACGTATTCCTGGCCTTTATCGGCAATCACATCTTGATAATAGCGAGCCAAACGGGCCGCCCCATCGGGAAAATAATCGCGTGAGCGGAACTGTGACCCGGAATCCGGAATGCGGGTTTCAAAGAACTGTGCGTCGCCGCTTTGGATCAGGTCATAAAATGGCGCAAGACTGTAACCGGAGCTGACAGTTAAAAGCGTAACACCATTTGGCAAAATCCCGAGGACAACCCCTTCTCCTTTACTGTTGTTCGTCACGATATTGCGACGTGGGGCACAATTCGTATGAATAATGTGCCCAAACCCCAATGTGGAGTTCAAAGCCAGCTGAGCGGTCTTAAAACCGGCAACAACGGTATTCATGCCGGGGATTGCACCCACATCCAAGTTGTATGGACGCACGCCATGGTGCACACATGCGCTGACCAATGCCTGATGAACCTCGTCACTGGCCAAATCATCACGGGGATAATCTGTCAAAATTTTTACGATCGGAGAAAGTTCTGATTTGTTTACAAGTGGGAATTTCATAGCTTGTCCTTAAATGATTTAAATTCAAAAATGTAACCCGCAGCTGACAGGTCTGTGTGATTGATCTGTAGCGGTACGGAATCGCGCACAATAGGCTTTGCATGATAAGCAATGCCATAGCCCGCAGCCTCCAACATCGGAATGTCATTGGCGCCATCCCCGATCGCCATAACCGCATCATGGGAGATTTCTAGATCTTCGCAAGCTTCATCCATGATTTTCAACTTTGAGCTTTTGTCCTGAATAGGCTCCATAACCTTTCCGGTCAAAACTCCTTTTTCAATTATGAAGCGGTTCCCATAGTGCGCATCAAACCCCAAACGTTCCGCAATAAAGCCTGTGACATGGGTAAAGCCGCCGGAAACCAATAGACATTGTGCACCAGCTTTCTTTGCCGCCCTGACAAGTTGCTCAGCCCCTTTTGAAACTTTAATTTTTGGCAAAAGATCAAGGATGGCTTGCTCTTCAAGACCTTTCAGCATCTCAACGCGCGCATTCAATGCCGTATGAAAATCCATTTCTCCACGCATGGCACGCTCTGTAATAGCCGCGACCTGATCCTGCAGATCAAAAGATGCGGCCAGATCGTCCAACGTCTCGCTCTCAACGATTGTGGAATCCATATCACAGATCAAAAGTTGCGGCGCGGAACGCGCCCCTTTGAGAACCAGAATATCGCCGTCAAAATCAAACCCCTCAAGGCTTTGGTTCACGCTTTTGGCCGTTTGAGGCGTCAGGATGCAAAGAGCCCTCCCATCGTCCGACCGGCGAACGTCTGAAATCTGGAACTGAATGCGCTCCAGAATTGTTTCTTCTATAGGGCCGTCATCGGGCGCTATGCAAATGATCTTTGAAGTCATGGAAAAACCTTGCTTTGGTGATCTCTGGTTGACGATGTTTGCGGACTAGCCTAACACTAAACAATAAGCTTTATTTTAACAAACCAAAATTGATTATGACCCAGACATCCAAACCGACCACAAAACCTGATTGCCCACACTTTTCATCCGGCCCCTGCGCAAAGCGGCCCGGCTGGACCACAGACGCGCTAAAAGACGTTTTAGAGGGGCGATCGCATCGCTCCAAGCCCGGAGTGGCGAAATTGAAGGCGGTCATCGACCAATCTGCCGAGCTGTTAAACCTGCCCGAGGGCTATGTTCTAGGTATTGTCCCGGCATCTGATACAGGTGCTGTTGAAATGGCCATGTGGAATCTTTTGGGTCCGCTGGGTGTCGATGCCGCAGGTTGGGAAGTTTTCGGTAAAATCTGGATTTATGATGCAACGAAAGAGTTAGGCCTATCCGATGTTCGTACGTTCGAGCCGGAGACATTTGGAACGCTTCCTGATATTTCCGATTTGGATTGTGACCGCGATGTTGTCTTTACATGGAATGGTACAACCGCGGGTGTGAAAATGCCGCACACGGACTGGATCCGTGATGACCGCAAGGGTCTGATGATCTGTGATGCGACATCGGCTATTTTTGCGATGGAAATTCCGTTAGAAAAACTGGATGTGATTACATGGTCCTGGCAAAAGGTTTTGGGAAGTGAAGCCGGGTTTGGCATGATTGCCCTTTCCCCACGCGCACAGGCTCGTCTTGAGAGCTTTACACCTGACCGCCCAATGCCCAAGATTTTTCGCCTGACTAAAGGCGGCAAACTCATCAGCGGCATTTTTGAAGGAAAAACGATCAATACACCGTCTATGCTGGCGGTTGAAGACTGCCTTGATTCATTGAAATGGGCCCAAGGGATTGGCGGGCTTGACGCTATGATCAAACGCGGACGCGAGAATCTCGACACCGTCGGGAAATGGGTATCTGACCGCGAATGGATTGACTTTATGGTTGAGGACGAAAATGCCCGCGCTTCAACATCTATAACATTAAAGGTTGTAGATCCATGGTTTACCGATCAGGATGAAGAAACGCAATGGAAGATCGTCAAAGACATTGTGTCCCTCCTTGAAAACGAGGATGTAGGCTATGACTTTGCAAATCACCGAGACGCAGTTCCCGGTTTCCGCATCTGGGGCGGATCAACGGTTGAAAAATCTGATATTGAAAAGCTCCTTCCTTGGTTGGATTGGGGTTATGAAAACGTAAAAGCAAAGGCGGCCTGATATGCCAAAAGTCCTGATCAGTGACAAGATGAGCCCATTGGCCGAAGAGACGTTTAAACGTCGCGGCGTTGATGTTGATTATAAACCTGGCCTGTCCGCGGACGAGCTAAAAGATATTATCAAAAACTATGACGGCCTTGCGATCCGTTCGTCGACAACGGTTACGCCTGAGATTTTGGAACACGCCCACAATTTAAAAGTCATTGGCCGTGCTGGTATCGGTACAGATAACATTGACAAGAAAGCGGCAACCGCCCGCGGTGTTATCGTCATGAATACCCCATTCGGGAATTCCATCACAACCGCAGAACATGCTATTGCCATGCTGTTTGCCCTGGCGCGCCAAATCCCGCAAGCCAACGAATCCACACATCAGGGCAAATGGGAAAAATCCCGTTTTATGGGACGTGAGGTTTTTGGTAAAACGCTCAGCATCATCGGCTGTGGAAATATCGGTGCTATTGTCGCCGACCGCGCCCAAGGACTAAAGATGAAGGTTTTAGCCTTCGACCCCTTCCTGACGCAAGAGCGCGCAACAGAACTTGGTGTGAAAAAGGTGGATCTGGATGAGGCTTTGGAAAACGCTGACTTTATCACCCTTCACACGCCGCTGACAGATTCGACACGCGGACTGATTGATAAGGACGCCATTGCCAAAATGAAAGACGGCGCATGCCTGATCAATTGTGCACGTGGTGGACTGGTTGATGAATCGGCGCTTAAGGACGCGTTGGACACTGGGAAAATCGCAGGCGCGGCACTTGACGTTTTTGAACAAGAGCCAGCCAAGGACAACATCCTGTTTGGCAATGACCGCTTGATCTGTACACCGCATCTGGGTGCCAGCACTAGCGAAGCTCAGGAAAACGTTGCCCTTCAGGTGGCGGAACAAATTGCGGATTATCTTTTGACAGGTGCGGTCACGAACGCGCTGAATATGCCGTCCGTCAGTGCTGAAGATGCCCCTAAATTGCGCCCGTATATGACATTGGCAGATCAGCTTGGCAGTTTTTTGGGCCAGATTGCTCAGACGGGTGTCAAATCTGTTGAGATTTCCTATCAAGGCGCGGTTGCAAAAATGAATGTTAAGCCCCTGTCTTCACTAATTTTGGCAGGCATTCTTAAAAACTCAATGGCGGAAGTGAATATTGTTAGCGCGCCACTGATCGCATCAGAGCGCGGCATTGATATCACCGAAAGCTTTAAAGACACAGCCAGCAACTTTCAAACGGCTATCCGCGTATCTGTTGAAACAGAGGCTGGCCGTCATAACGTTGACGGCACCCTTTTCGGGCTGAACGAATCACGTATTATTTGCATTGATGGTGTTCCGATCGAAAGTGAAATTACACCCAACATGCTGTTCATCCGCAACAAGGATGAACCGGGTCTGATCGGTGCACTGGGAAGTATTCTGGGCCAGGCGGAGGTCAATGTTGCATCCTTTAATTTGGGGCGTCAGAAATCGGGCGGCAAGGCTATTGCGATTTTGGCAGTGGATGGCCAGGTTTCAAAAGAGACTATTGAAAAGATCCGTGCCCTGCCACTCATTGATCGTGCAAAGTTGTTGAAGTTCTAGGTATCAGCGCCGGCGGACACTGGCAATCAATCGGCCTTGCGGTCGTTTTGTCATACCGCTGGTTTTACCCTTTAAAAACTCCTGCGGTTTAAGATCAAAGTTTTGGATGACTTCGCGTAGGACGGTTGTCCCCTCCACCATCGACATGGACCGTCCGATACAAACTTTGGGCCCTCGGCTGAAGGGAATAAAGTGCGGACGCAATGTTTTGATGTCTTGGAAACGATCAGGTTGGAAATGTTCAGGGTCCAACCAGTAATCCGGATCTCTGTGAAGGCTTTCAAAATCAATCAGCACCAGATCACCCTTTTCAAAAGATGCATGGTTAAATTGTGTAGACAATGACGCTTCGCGCAGCATGAATGATGCAGGTGGATGAAGGCGCAATGCCTCCAACATGACACGGGCGCAATAGTTATGGGTATCATCCCGCATCTTTTTCAGAACGTCGGGTTGTTGCAAAATATCATTAAATGCAAATGTTAAACCCCCCGCCAGGGTTTCATGCCCCGCAACGGTAAACAATAGGATTTGATCACGGA
>CAXGXG010000071.1:0-7192 GCA_964013525.1 uncultured Alphaproteobacteria bacterium
TCGGCCTTGATCTGCCCGCCGAAACATACAACAAGGATACGGATCTGTTTTTATTGGTTCAGAAAAAAAATGAACAGCAATCCCAAAACATCATCCTGATAGACGAGGCCCAGTTCTTAACCGAGCAGCAAGTCCTTCAGGCTGCGCGCATTGTTGACGAATTGAACATTCCTGTCATGGCTTATGGTTTGAAAACTGACTTTATGGGCAAGTTTTTCGAAGGGTCAGATGCTTTGATGCGTTATGCTGACAATTTAGAAGAAATTAAAACGATTTGTTGGTGCGGGAAAAAGGCCATCCAAACGGCACGGATTGATATGGATGGTAATGTCGTGCGCGAGGGAAGCCAGATTTCAATCGGTGGCAATGATCAATATGTTTCTCTCTGCCGCAAACATTATATGCGCGGGGTGTCAAAACCGATGCTGGATGCGGATGAGATGGCAGGCCTGTTGAGCGAGGTTGCCTAAGGAAAAACCCTTTATAATAAAAAACCCGGCCACTGTGACCGGGTTTTTTGTTTGTTCAAATCTTGACTAGACGTCGAGGTTGCTGACTTCGAGCGCGTGGTCCTGAATAAATTCACGGCGCGGTTCAACAACATCCCCCATTAAGGTCGAGAAGATATTTTCAGCAGACTCATCGCTGTCAACTTTGACCTGCAGCAATGAACGCACCTCAGGGTCCAATGTGGTTTCCCACAATTGGTCAGGGTTCATCTCACCCAAACCTTTATAGCGCTGGATTGAGAACCCTTTGCGTGCAACTTTCATCATGGCGTCAAACAGGTCAGCCGGTCCACGAACCTTGGAAACCATTTCGTCCCCGTCGTAAAGCTTGCCGGTTTTGGCAAAGAATTCATGCATCTCACTATACATTTTGGCCAGACGTTTGGCTTCCATGCTTTCCAGCATGTCGATATTGAGGGGTATGCGTTTCTCCACACCGCGCAAAACACGAACGAGTTCAAACCCGCCGTTTTCAACACGTTCCACTTTCCAGCCTTTTTCATGTACGTCGGATATGGAATCAAGGCGTGCAGCAAGACGTGTTGGGAAATCATCCTTTTCATGTTCGTCTTCGTTAAAGCCGCCTTCTAAAAAGACCTGGCCAAAAACATCTGCAGCGTTTGAGCTGCGGCCCAAGGTTTGCAACCATGTTTTTGCCTTGCGACTGGACTTCAACAGGACTTTCAAGTCTTCACCTGTCATGACTTCGCCGTCATGCAATTCAAAGCGCAGGGATTCAAGCGCACTTTCAATTAGATATTCTTCCAGTTCATGATCGTCTTTCAGGTACGTTTCTTTGCGGCTGCGTTTGACCTTGTATAGAGGTGGCTGTGCAATATACAGATAACCTTTTTCAATCAACTCCGGCATCTGACGGTAGAAG
This sequence comes from uncultured Alphaproteobacteria bacterium, assembly GCA_964013525.1. GTDB lineage: Bacteria > Pseudomonadota > Alphaproteobacteria > Micavibrionales > CSBR16-224 > CATLPD01. Next base: position 1,393 of record CAXGXG010000071.1, read on the forward strand.
AATGTAAGAAGCAGTGTGCGAATGTGCGCACCATCCACGTCCGCATCGGTCATGATGATGATTTTGTGATAGCGCAATTTTTCGATATTAAATTCATCCGGACCGATACCCGTACCAAGCGCTGTGATCAGTGTGCCGATCTCTTGTGAAGACAACATGCGGTCAAAACGTGCGCGTTCCACATTCAAAATCTTACCACGCAAAGGCAGGATCGCCTGATTTTTACGATGACGTGCCTGTTTGGCCGATCCACCCGCAGAGTCACCCTCCACAATAAACAGTTCAGATAAAGCCGGATCTTTTTCCTGACAATCCGCCAGCTTTCCAGGCAGAGACGAAATGTCCAGCGCGCCTTTTCTACGTGTCAGCTCGCGCGCTTTGCGGGCGGCCTCACGGGCGCTGGCGGCTTCGACCACCTTGCTGACAATGCGTTTCGCATCTGTCGGGTTTTCTTCGAACCACATGGAGAGGTTTTCAGAAACAACACTTTCAACAACCGGACGGACCTCACTGGAAACCAGTTTATCCTTGGTCTGGCTGGAGAATTTCGGATCGGGAACCTTTACCGATAAAACGCATGTCATCCCTTCGCGCATATCATCGCCGGTCAAAGATACTTTCTCGCGCTTCAAAAGGCCTTTTTCCTGGGCATAATTGTTCAGTGTACGTGTCAACGCGCCACGGAACCCAGCCATGTGGGTACCACCGTCACGCTGCGGGATGTTGTTGGTAAAGCACAACATTGTTTCGTGATAGGCATCTGTCCATTCCAATGCCACCTCGACCGAAATGCCGCTGTCTTCGTCTTCACTGGAAAAACCGACAACATCTTGTTGGAGACGTGTCTTGGAGCGATCCAGATATTCAACAAATGACATCAAGCCGCCTTCGTAGTTCAGCTCAACCGATTTGGGTTCTGCATGGCGTTTATCTGTAAGAACCAGAAAAACACCTGAGTTCAAGAAAGCCAATTCGCGAAGACGCTTTTCCAGCGTTTCAAATTTAAATTCGGTCATGGTGAAGGTGTCTTCGGAAGGGAGGAAGCGAACTTCGGTTCCAGTTTTGTCACCGGCATCACCGACGGCTTCCAATGGGGCCTTTGCCACACCTTTTTCAAAGCGCATAAACCATTCTTTGCCTGCGCGCCAAATGCGCAATTCCAAATAATCGGACAGGGCGTTTACCACCGATACACCCACCCCGTGCAGACCACCTGAAACTTTATAAGAATTCTGGTCAAACTTACCACCGGCATGCAGCTGGGTCATGATGACCTCGGCAGCACTCACGCCTTCTTCTTTGTGAATATCGGTCGGAATACCGCGGCCGTTATCGCGCAAAGTGACAGAGCCATCGCCATTTAGGATGACATCAATACGATCACAATGACCAGCCAGCGATTCATCAATCGCGTTATCGACGACTTCATAGACCATGTGGTGCAAGCCGGTCCCGTCATCGGTATCGCCGATGTACATACCCGGACGCTTGCGAACGGCATCCAGACCTTTCAAAACCTTAATGGAATCTGCGCCATATTCGTTTTGTTGATCGATATTTTGCTCTTGTGTTTCGGCCATAGGTTTTGCCTGTCCTGTCATTTGATTGCTCTTAGTTTTAGGATGTTGGAAATCTTGAATAAATATAGCAAAAACAAAGAGAAAAGCGTAGGAAAAAGCAGGTTTTTGAGCCACTATTTTTTATTATGAAAAGGCTAAAGCTAAGCTCAGATCAGGCTTTCAAAAGAACAAGGACGATGGCTGAAATCATCAGCCCTACACCTGCTTTAATGTTGCCGGAATCAGGATGCCCGGTGGCCTTATTAATGAGCATCATCCATATTGGTGAGGTCAAAACAAGAGCTGCCACATACGACGGATTGGGCGTGAGCGTATTGGCGTAATTTTTTCCAATCATATGCAGAAACCAAAAAATAAATATAAATACCGCCACCTTTAAAGTGGTTTTGGAAAACAGGATCTGGCGCTCAACCTTTAGAAAATCCTTTTTCGCAAAACGTGCGGAAATCAACATAATGGGTAGAACGGCCAAGGTTTGGATCAGGATGTAATAGTAAACACCACTGTGAAAGCTGGAATGTTCAAATGCATATTTTGCAAGAACAAATACAAGCGCATATCCAACCAACGGGATAAGCAGTTTGCGAAAGGCGTCGCCACTTAATTCACATTGACGCATATGTGATGAAAAATAAACGCAGCCCGTCAGCGCCGCAATCACCCCTAAGGAGCGTAGGGGCGCATTCATATACTCCGCAATTTGTTCCGGTCGTAACGCCAGCCAGACGACAAAGATAATGAAGATCTGAAACGGCATAATTCGTGACACGACGCCGCCCCCATGCGTGCGCGTCACATTCATGGTTTGTGTATCGGCAAAACCGACAATCATACCCGTTGCAACCACGGCCATGTAAAAACGCGGGTCTGTTGGCCAGGGAATGAAAAACAATATGGGCAAGGTGGCCAACAGGATCATTATACGCGGCCAAATCACCAAATACTGGCCGGGCACTTTATGAGCCTGAATGACACCAATCCTGCGCTGTGAAAAACAGCTGCAAATATTGAGAGCAATGGCCAGATCAGGTCTGTCATGGGTCCACCTGAATATTGGAATGATCAATTTTATAAAATTGGGCTTTGCCGGAGAGGTAAGAAAAATCTGCGCGGTCGGTGCCCGTCATCCAGGTTTGGCAATCCAGTTGCATAATGGTTTCAAACAGGATGGAACGGCGACGTTCGTCCAGATGCGCGGCAATATCATCCAGCAATAACAACGGGGCGAAACCGCGTTCCGCCTTGATCAGTGAGGCCTGTCCTAATATCAATTTGACGAGAAGTCCCTTTTGCTCACCCGTTGAGCAATTTTCAGCCGGCATGTCGAGACCATGGTGATAGACCCTAAAGTCTGATTTATGCGTGCCCTCACGCGCACCACCTGTATAGCTGTCGATTTCGCGACTATCGTGGAGTAAATCTGCAAAGAAGGCTTCGGATTCTACAGCAGGATGGGATTTCAAATGGTTATCAATTGTGCCTTGCACCTCAAGACGGGGCAGAGGAAAATCACTCTCGTCAATTTTTAAGCGCCCAATCGCCCGGCTTAACCTTTCGCAGTACAGTTGGCGTGCGGCAGAGATAGCGATACCCGTTTCGGCCAATTGTCCCTCTGTAATCTTGAGCCAATTTGGATCCGGATTGCGGTTCTTTTTCAAAATGGCGGCGCGTTCACGCAGTAATTTATCGTAGCGCGCGGTGCGACTGAGGTGTTTGGGGTCGTAGCCCGCAATCATTCTATCCAGAAACCGCCTGCGTGCGCTGGGGCTGTCCAGAAACAAACCATCCATTTGCGGTGTCAGCCAGACAACAGCTGAGATTTCAGCCAGGCGGCTTTGGCTTTTTTGGTCAATCCCATCAATACGGATAACGCGGCTGTCTTGGCTGGGATGAAGGCCGGTGCCGATCCGTGTCAGACCGTGCGGGGTCACAAGATCGGCCGCGATGGCCCAGTATTCAAGCGGACTTGCATCTTTATTTTTTAGCTCTGTCATTTTGGCGCGACGTAAACCGCGCCCTGGGATTAACAGGCTGATGGCTTCCAACATATTGGTTTTTCCAGCACCATTCGGCCCCGTCAGGACAACCGGACGCGCATCACACAATATCCGCCCGCTGGAATAGCTGCGGAATTGGGTCAGATTAATTTTTTCAATATAAAATGTCACGCGTGGAGGGGCTCTTAACGATATGTTAACTATTCGGGCTTATAAACGGAAACTCATTCAGAATATTATATATGGGGAAAGATAGCGTCTGCAACAGATGTTATCGGGGAGAAATGTTATGCAGACGTATCGTACGTCCAAGAACCAATTTTATGAAACACCCGCAGATTGCTGTGCCGTAGATGAATCTGTGATTTTGCGTTTGGATTTTATTGATTCGCAGCTTGGGGATATCAGTCGCCAGCTCATGGAAAATCATGAGATGAAAATTATGGGTATGTATGGTTACAGCAAACCGCAGGCCATTTTTGATTTGGGTTGTGTTCCCAGCAGTGATGTTTTGGACCGCATTTTGGAATTAGAAGGCTATCAGGCATTTCATAAAACATTGAAAATTATGAATGCGGATTTCCGTTTTCAGATTCTGCCATCGGCCGGCATGGTCCGTCCAAACCCCTCATTGTTACTAATTGTTGAAAGCTACCGCAATTATGCGTCAAACATGACATCAAAAAACAGGCATATGTATCCGGGTTTCTCGGCCAACGACAATCGCGTTCGCCTTCAAAAAGGGAAGGTTGCATTCAACTTTTCGTGAAAAAAATAAGATATTTGATAAACCACACAAAAAAACGGCAGAGCCAAATAAGGTTCCGCCGTTTTTATTTTTACGTGTTTTTAAAACCTTTTGATCAGACGCGCATCGGCATCAGAACATAAAGAGCGCTGCTGTCATTGGCATCCTGAATAATTGTCGGGGATGCGGAATCGGCCAGATAAATTTTGCAGCCTTCACCATCCATTTGGCGGGCAACATCCATGAGGTAAGCGGAGTTAAAGCCAATTTCCAGCGGGTCACTGTCAAAGTTAACGGCGATTTCTTCTGTGGCACTTCCGCTATCCGGGCTGTTGGCGGACAGGATCAGGTTTCTACCGTTCAATGTCAGTTTAATCGCACGGGTTTTTTCAGTCGAAACTGTAGAAACACGGTCAACCGCACGTGACAATAACACCGGGTTCACTTCCAAAACGCGGTCATTTCCCTGTGGGATAACGCGCTGATAATCAGGGAATGTCCCGTCGATCAATTTGGATGTCAGTACGATGTGGTCAAAGCTGACTTTCATTTTTGTATCGGACAAACCGATTTGGATCGCGTCTGCGGCTTCCTCTGCCAGTTTGCGGATTTCTGAAACGGTTTTGCGTGGGATAATAACGCCGGGCATGCCTTCAGCCTCGGGCGGCAGGTCCATTTCAAAACGGGCCAGGCGGTGACCATCGGTTGCAACCGCGCGCAAAACCTTGCGACCATCACTGTCTGCATTGTGCAGGTAAATACCATTCAGGTAATGGCGTGTTTCCTCGTTTGAAATTGCAAAACGTGTACGGTCAATCAAGGTCCGCAGGTCGGCAGCCGGAATTTTAAAGTTATAGGGCATTTCATCCGCGGCATTAACCTTTGGAAAATCATCAACAGGCAGGCAGCCCAGACGGAATTTTGAATTGCCAGAGGTGACTGTCATGGCATTTTCGCCGGGCGGTAGGCTGAATGTAATCACAGCATCATCAGACAGTTTACGCACAATATCGTAAAGAGTGTGGGCTGGAACGGTTGTTGACCCGGGCTCTTCAACCTTGGCAGGGACGCTCTCAACGACTTCCAAATCCATGTCCGTGGTTGTCAATGACAGGATATCCTCGTTCGCGCTGATCATCACATTGGACAAAATCGGAATGGTGTTACGACGCTCAACCACAGATTGAACGTGGTTAAGAGAGCGAAGAAGATCGGCACGTGTAATGGAAAATTTCATGGAAAAAACCCCTTGTTTTGAAAGCATCCGTCAATCCGGATGCTATAACTGTCAAATCATGTTTATTTACGCCTAAAAATATAACATCTTGGCCCAAAAACAAAGCTTTTTTATAGGGTTTAGGCTATAATCGCCTGGGATAGGTGACACAATGTCAAAAAGAGGCTGAATGTCGAAAAAAATTGCGATTATTGGCGGTGGAATTGTCGGGATGTGCAGCGCTTTTTTGCTGCATCAG
>CAXGXG010000072.1:0-7158 GCA_964013525.1 uncultured Alphaproteobacteria bacterium
TTCAGGTGCATGGCGGTATGGGCTTTATCGAAGAAACGGGCGCGGCACAATATTTCCGCGACGCGCGCATCCTGCCCATTTATGAAGGCACGAACGGTATTCAGGCGGCCGATTTCATGTTCCGCAAAATTCTGCGCGACAAAGGCGCAGAGGCCTTGGCCTACCTGAACGAGATGAAAGGGCAATCCCTAACAGACTTGCCGCAAAGCGCGCAGGATTCCTTGAGCGCCTCACTCAAACACTTAGAGGAGACAACCAACCACCTCTTGGGATTGGGTGGAAAAGATTTGGATGTCTATGCTGCCGCATCAACGCTTTATCTGCGCCAGTACGCCGCCGTTGCCGCGGGATTCCTGCTTGGGAAATGTCTAAAGGCTGCGGATGAAGGCAGCCCGCGCGCCTTAACCTACAGATATTATATTGAAACCCTGATGCCTGAAGTCGATGCCCTGACCCGGGTGATCAAGGGTGGGCAGGCTGCATTGTTTGAAATGAAGCCCGAAGATTATTGATGGCTTCAGACACCCTTTCTGACTATCGCGCGCTATGCCGTGAGAACGGCTGGCAACCCGACCCCAATCAGGAGGCGGCATTGATCCGCCTGAGCGAGATTGAGGAAGAGGCCCTCGCGCCCAAGGGGTTCCTGTCCCGCTTTCGCAAACGCGCTGATCATGATCAGGGGCTTTACCTTTATGGGGGTGTCGGCCGCGGAAAAAGCTTCATCATGGATTTTTATTTTTCGCGCACACCGATTGCCAAGAAGTGGCGCGTTCATTTTCATGAGTTCATGCAAAATGTGCATGACGCAATGCATGAGAAAAGAAAAACAGGGCGAAATGCGGATACGGGCGCGTTTTTGATGGATTATGCAGCCCAAATATCCAATCAATACCAACTGATCTGCTTTGACGAGATGTTTGTCGATGATGTGGCGGATGCCATGTTACTGGGGCGTCTTTTTACAGCCCTGATTGAAGAGGGTGTCATTATCATTATGACGTCAAATATTGCGCCTGAAAATTTGTATAAAGACGGTTTGCAGCGTGAACGCTTCGTCCCTTTCATTGATCTGATTACTCAACGCTTCACAACCATCCATTTCACAGGGCAAGTCGATTACCGCGCGGGCAAGCTGCATGCTTTTAAACGGTACCTGCACCCCATATCCGCTGAAACGACGAATCAGATAGATCAAACGTTTCAAGGGGCGCTGAACGGTCAGACGCCTGCGCCGACCACGATTGAAATCAAGGGGCGCCAAATCCGCTTTGATGCGGCAAAAGATGATGCCCTTTGCACAGACTTTGACACGCTTTGCGGTCAGGCGTTGGGGGCAGGGGACTATCTGGCCATTGCCAACCGCTTTCACATTGTTCTGATCAAAGGCGTTCCGCATTTGGATGATACAGCCCCGAACGAGGTTAAACGTTTTATCACTTTGATTGACGCGCTGTATGAACGTCAGCGTCTGGTGTTTATACAGGCGGAAATGCCTTTGCCTGCGCTCTACAACGATAAACGCTATCAGACAGCCTTTGCCCGGACCGAAAGCCGTTTGATGGAGATGTCTGCCCCGCAATACCCTTGATTATATCGGGATGAAGGCACATTTAACCATTCCTTTGCACCTTTATGGGATAATAATGTCAAATACCATATGATATGAGGGTGCCATGGGGTTTTTTAAAAACTTGTTTCGCCGCAATCCGGCTAAAAAATATGAGCGTGATAAAAAAATCGCGGCGGGTAAGAATCAGGATAAAAAACGCAAACTGGCATCAAAACATCAAACCAATCCTGAAATCCTTTTTTATCTGGCTGAAAGTGACGATGTGCAAACCCGTCGTGCGGTTGCCAAAAATGACAGCACGCCCGTTCAGGCCAGCAAGATCCTGGCCGCGGATCAGGATGAAGATGTGCGCCTGAATTTGGCCGAACGCCTGGTGCGATTGCTGCCCGAGCTGTCGGACGACTGCCACGGGCAATTATATGCCTTCACTGTTAAGTGTTTGCATACATTGGCAGAGGATGAGGTGTTTCGCATTCGTCACGCACTTTCGACCTCGCTCAAGGATCATCAATTTGCGCCGCCAGACGTTGCAAAAACACTGGCCATGGATACGGAGCGCCGTGTGTCTGAACCGATCCTCAAACACTGCAGTAAACTCTCAGACGAAGACTTGCTGGAAATTGTCGCGCACCATCCGGCGGAATGGGCGCGGGCTGCAGTCGTCACGCGCTCTGACCTCTCGCCTGAACTTGCGGATCGGATGCTGGATGAAATGTCAGCGAAAGACGGGGAAGCTTTTTTACGCGAAACCAAAACCCGTATCGGCAGTGAAACGATGAAACGGATCGTGGAAAAATCGGAAATGTTTATCAACTGGCAGGAGCCTGTCGCGCTGCGGCCGGAATTGAATTTCAGCCTGGCGCGTCAACTTGCCGGCTTTGCCGGGGAGGCTGTCTTGAAAGTCCTGACCCGCAGGACTGATTTTGATGCGGAGACAACTGCCGAAATTGCAGAAATGGTTGAACGCCGCAGTTTGTTTGCTGCATCGCCAACACCACACGAAACGCTGGAGCAAAAGGTAAATAGATATGCCGCCGCAGGGGCCCTGAATGCAACGACATTGGGTGATGCGCTGGCTTGGCAGGAGGACGGGTTTGTCAAGCTTGGCCTGGCCCGGATTGCAGGTGTCCATCAATTGATCGTTGATAAAATTTTTGCCAGTCAATCACCAAAATCCATTACGGCGTTGTGCTGGTATGCAGGTCTGCCCATGCGTTTTGCGGTTGAGCTGCAAAAAACACTGGGACGTATTCCCGCCCAGTCTTTGATTTATGCCCGGGCAGGTGTCGATTATCCGCTGAATGAAACGGATATGATCTGGCAACTGGAATTTTTTGGGATTGAGGTTGAAACAACAGAAGACCTGAAAAACATCAACGCGAAAACCAATTGACATAAAGGCCGCGGATTGCTAGCTTCTTGTCATATTCATGATAAGAAGAGGGCGCCGGATGCTACGTCGTATATTTGCCAAAACTGTTCGTAACCCTGTAATGCAGGGCATTGCAGGTCTATCCCTGATGGCGGGCGTTCCCTATGCCGCTAATACATACGTTAATCACGATATGAACCCTACGGCGGTGACAACCAATGATGTGACCGAACAATACCGCACGCGCCTAAGTGCCCTTAAGGCGGAGATGGATTCTATAAATGAATTGCGCGATTATAAAGGTACGGACGAATACAAGGCTTTGGAAGAGGATGAACAAACTGCCTATAGCAAGGTTATCGATGATCGGCAGAGTGCCTATTATGATGTTGCTGATCAATTCAGCCTGGACCTGATGTCAGACCCACGAATTAACGAAAAGACCTATGCCGTTTTTAACAAGTTCTTTGATATGGGCCGTGGTGAATATTCATCGAATTTCGGTCTGGATGGGTCACACGCCGATTCCCTCAATGAATGCCGTTCAGAACATTTGAATAGCCCTGCCGGTACCAAACGCCAAATTCAGGAACAGATTTTTGCCTGTGCGACCAAAAATAATGAAGATGCTTTCTGGTATACGCTTTTTGGAATTATTGCAGCCGCCGTATCCGCGGCTGGGGCGCATGCGGGGGTCTCCCGCTCGTCCACTTTACGGGATTGGTCAAATAAGCCAAAGCCGACATCACCAAAACATTAAAAGGGATTTACTATGGATTTGAAAAAGACGTTTGCAAAATCTTTGCGCAACCCGGTTGTCCGCGCCGTAGGCATTGCCAGTCTTGCCATCCCTGGTGGTATCGCCCTTCAGGGCGAAGTCGCGCATCCATTTGAGGTCGAGGCAGTTGAGAGAACTGCGCAAACTGATGCTTATAAAGCAGATATGCTGGATTTGCGGAAAAAGGCCCGGCCAATTGCTAATCTGCAAAAGCGGATTGATCATTGGGAATACAACGCATCCGAAAATGAAGCTAAAATCCGTCGTGCAAAATCGCAGCTTTCAAGCTTGATGCCCGACTATATCGCAAAATCACAGCGGCTAAACACGCTTTTAATGCTGGACCCGAATATCAACGAGTCTGAATATCGCCAGTTCGCAGAGGTTTACGCGCGTTCGGGCGTTGAAACCAATCACAAATATGTGCCTAAAGTTTCCTACGCCAATTCTATCAACGAGGTGCGCGTTCAATATCAGGACAATATCGCAGCAAGCCGGTGGGTGAAGGGCGAGATGATGACAGATGCCGCGGCCGCCAATAATATCAGCGGCAATGCAACCCTGCCCATATCTCTGGCCGGTGGAGCCATGTTCTGGTTGCTGTTGGGCGGTCTGGGGAAATCCCAAACCATACGCAGATGGGCCTATCAGGAACGTCCGCAGAAACATTTTCACTGATAGACACTTTTATCTTTCCGCAACTGTGCTAGTCTTAGTTCAAGTCATTGACCAAGCTTGAAAGGATATTGATATGGCACGGAATAAAATTGGATTGATCGGCGCCGGACAGATCGGCGGAACGCTGGCACTGCTGGCAGGACTAAAGAATCTGGGCGATGTGGCACTGGTGGATATTGCAGAAGGTATTCCACAGGGTAAGGGCCTGGACCTGGCCGAAGCAGCCCCTGTTGAAGGCTTTGACTGCGACTATGTCGGCAGCAACGATTATGATGTTATTGACGGTGCTGATGTTGTGATTGTTACAGCCGGTATCCCGCGCAAACCCGGTATGAGCCGCGATGACTTGATCGGCATCAATACCAAAGTCGTGACACAAGTCGGTGAGAAAATCAAAAAGCACGCACCGGACGCATTCGTCATTGTGATTACCAACCCGTTGGATGTCATGGTGGGTGTGATGCAGGAAGTTACAGGATTTGACCCGAAAAAGGTTGTCGGCATGGCCGGTGTCCTCGACTCGGCACGTTTCCGCTATTTCCTAGCAGATGAATTTAATGTTTCTGTTGAAGATGTAACTGCGTTTGTTTTGGGTGGTCACGGCGATACGATGGTACCGCTGACACGCTATTCGACCGTTGCAGGTATTCCGCTTCCGGATCTGGTGAAAATGGGCTGGACAACACAGGATAAAATCGATGCCATCGTTGATCGTACGCGCAAAGGTGGCGGGGAAATCGTTGGCTTGTTAAAAACGGGCTCTGCATTTTATGCGCCTGCATCTTCAGCGATTGCCATGGCAGAAAGTTATTTGCGTGATAAGCGCCGCGTTCTTCCGTGCGCTGCCTATTTAACGGGCGAATATGGTGTGGACGGTCTTTACATCGGTGTACCTGCTATTATTGGCAAGGACGGCATTGAAAAAATCGTAGAGGTTGAATTTAATGATGATGAAAAGGCGCTGTTTGATAAATCTGTAGATGCGGTTCGCGAATTAAAAGCGGCGGCAGAAACGATTGCCAAATCAGCTGCGTAATTACACTATAAAAAAATAAATAATTCTAAAAGCCCTGGCAAAAACGCTAGGGCTTTTTACATATCGGAGCAACCAATCGTGCCTTATGGTAAGCGGGTGTTTTTTTTATGCTTTTCAGGGGTCTTTACCCCATCTTTTTGGTTTACGAATCTTGCGTGCGCTCTATTTCTTGATATGATTTAACCCTGAATGTCGGATGGCCTGAAACAGGCGGACCGCCAATGCGGAAATAGAAAATGGAAAACAATCTATGAATATTCATGAGTATCAGGCAAAAGCCCTGTTAAAAAAACGCGGTGTCCCAATGTTGGACGGCGGTGTTGCTTATACAGCTGACGAAGCGGTTGAAGTGGCAAAAGGCCTGGACAGTAAGGTTTATGTTGTCAAAGCGCAGATCCACGCAGGTGGTCGCGGTAAAGGCGGCGGTGTAAAACTGGCAAAATCAATTGATGAAGTGCGCGAAATTTCCGAAGAGATTTTGGGTATGCAGCTGATTACGCCGCAAACAACAGCCGAAGGACAAGAAGTTAAACGCGTTTATGTCGAGCAAGGCTGCGACATCGACCGCGAACTCTACCTTGGCATGTTGGTTGACCGTGCGACATCACTTGTCACGATCATGGCCTCAACCGAAGGCGGAATGGAAATTGAAGAGGTGGCCGAACATTCACCTGAAAAGATTTTGAAAGTGGCGATTGACCCGGCAACAGGTATTCAGCCTTTCCACGCACGTAAATTGGCATTCGGTCTGGGTCTGAACAAGGCACAGGTTAAAAACGCGGTTAAGGTGATCATGACCATGTACAACGCGTTTATCGAACTGGATTGTTCTATCGTTGAAATTAACCCGCTGGTGACAACAAAATCAGGTGATGTCCTGCCGTTAGATGCAAAAATCAACTTTGATGACAATGCATTGTTCCGTCACAAGGATATTGAAGAGCTTCGCGACGAAGACGAAGAAGACCCGACAGAGCGTAAAGCCAACGATCTGGATCTGGCCTATGTCAAACTGGATGGAAACATCGGCTGTATGGTAAACGGTGCCGGTCTTGCGATGGCGACTATGGATATTATCCAGCTTAAAGGTGGCGAGCCTGCAAACTTCCTGGACGTCGGTGGTGGCGCCAATAAGGAGAAAGTGACGGCTGCCTTTAAACTGATCATGACGGACCCGAATGTTGAAGGGATCCTCGTCAACATTTTTGGCGGGATTATGCGTTGTGATGTGATTGCCGAAGGTGTGATCGCCGCGACCCGCGAAATGGGTTTGACTATTCCATTGGTCGTGCGTCTGGCAGGAACAAATGTTGAAAAGGGTAAAGAGCTTTTGGCCAAATCCGGTCTAAATATTATCCCGGCCGACAACCTGGCCGATGCCGCAGAAAAAATTGTTAACGCAGCCAGAAGAGAGGCAGCATAATATGTCAGTACTCGTAGATAAAAACACAAAAGTCATTTGCCAGGGTTTTACCGGTGCAAATGGAACATTCCACTCGGAACAGGCGATTGCTTATGGTACGCAAATGGTCGGTGGTGTGACACCGGGCAAGGGTGGCATGACGCATTTGGACCTTCCGGTTTTTGACACGGTTGGTGAAGCGGTTGAAAGAACCGGCGCAAATGCCACGGTTATTTACGTGCCGCCTCCATTCGCTGCAGATGCGATTTTGGAAGCTATCGAAGCTGAACTGGAGCTTGCCGTTTGTATTACAGAAGGCATT
>CAXGXG010000073.1:0-7120 GCA_964013525.1 uncultured Alphaproteobacteria bacterium
GGTTTGGCGCTTTTTTATTGGCAAAGTTTTCAATATATATAAAAGAGGCTGTTTTCCCGTTCGGAGTGCGCCGCCCGGGATGTTCAAAACCAAATGTTTCCAAGAATTCAGATTTTTCGGATTTTATTCGGCGTCTGATACTGGAGACAGTGGATAGCTGCAGATAACAACAGTGCCTTTGTCCTCTTCACTATCAATAGTGACATTCCCGCCATGAAGTTCAACAATGTGCTTTACAAGCGACAGGCCAAGCCCCGCGCCGCTGTGGCGGTTAGACTGGGGTTGTGCTGATGTTTTTTTGTTTTTGTTTTCTGATTTTTCAAACGGCATGAAAATACGCTCCAGATCTTCAGGCGGAATCCCAACACCATTGTCGGTGATCATAATCTGAACGCTTTCCTCGGCTTTCTTGGCCGACACCTTAATGACGCCGCCGGACGGCGTATAATCGATTGCATTGCGGATCAAGTGTAGCATAACCTGTTTGAAACGGCGTGGATCAGCTGTGAGTTTGCCGATGTTCTTAGGGATTTTGGTTTCAATCTCAATCCCTTCGCGGCGGGCCCAGTCCTGTGTCAGGTTGATGACATTATCGACAGTTTCACTGACGTTAATTGTTTCTCGGTTCAAAATCAGATATCCGGCCTCAATCGTTGAGAGGTCCAGAATATTATCGACCAATGTAATCAAACGGTGGCCGGCACGGATCATATTTTCTGTGTAGCTTTTCTGGCGTTCATTCAACTTGCCGAAATATTCTTCATGCAGGATTTCGCTAAAGCCCATCATGGCATTTAGTGGCGTGCGAAGTTGATAGGACACATTGGCCAGAAAATCCATCTTCAGCTTTTCAGCGGCTTCCAGTGCGGAGTTCTTTTCTATGAGGGCTTGTTCGACCTTAACAGAATCCGAAATGTCGGTAAACGTTGCCAATACATTCCCGTCGGGTAAGGCGACACTGCGAAAAGCATAAATGCGTCCGTCTTTGAGTTTAATACGCCCATCACAACCTGAGCGCTCCATACAGCATTTGATCAGTTCATTTTTGCGCTCTTGCCACTCATCAGCGGTAAAGAGATCTTGAGTTTTCTCAAAGAAATCGCTGACTTTCTCTTCGATATGTGCAGCCGGCACTTCCTGATCCCAAATTTTGTAGAATGTCGGGTTAGACAGCTTTATAAGGCCGTCACCGCCAATCACAGCCAGGCCTTCTGCCAAATTGTCGAGGGTCTCTTTTTGTACTGCTAGAAGCGTATTGTAAGAGGTTTCAAGCGCAATTCTGCTGGTCACGTCTTCATAGGTTAGCAGCAGACCGCCACGGGGCCGGGGCACCACGACCGTACGCAGCATGGTTTCGTCCGGAAGGTACATAATGCTTTCTTCCGGCTCCATCAGCTTGGTAAATTTGTCGGTCCAATCCTGCTTGTATTTGACGAAATTGGCCTGCTCGGGAATTTTCCGGTTTTCGCGCAGACGGTCCAAAATGTCAGTAATGCGCGGACTTTTGTCCAGCCATTGTCCATCCAACCCCCAAAGCTGTTCATAGGCTGAATTGTAAAACTCCAGTGTCTTGTCCTTGTCAAAAATAGCAATCGCAGTGTTGAGCTGTTCCAAAACTTCGTGGTTTGAGTTTTGAAGGTGGCGCATCTCGCTTTCCAGCTCTTCGATACGGTTGGTGTCAATTGCACAACCAATTGTGCCATCATTGTGTCCGGGGACAACGATGACTTCGGTTCGGGTGCGTTTGCCATCAACCAGGACAAAACCGGATTGAAGCTGTTTACGTCCCTGCGCCTGCGCGCGTTGGGCAAGGACCTTAAGGTCACGATTGTCCTCGTTCGCGACGATCAGGGGGTATTCAATCTGGTCTTTAATAATGTCTTCTTTTGTGGCTTCAAAAGCACTGCAATAGGCCTCGTTCACCCAGACAATATTCAGTTCACGATCACGTATCCAGATGGGAAAGGGCATATGGCCAAGCGCCCCACGGAACGCTTCTTCCTGATTTTCAATGCGTTGAAGACTGCTGAGGGCGTCGCTAATTTTGACGGTATAGTCGCTGACATCGTGCACCCACAAGACATCAAAGATTTCTTCACCCCCTGCCAGCGTTCCACGGCGCCCATGGATCAGCAATGAACGTTCGGTGGCCGGTACAAAAACGGTAAATTTAAATTCACGCCCATATTCGGTCAGATTAAAATATGCCGTTTCAAGGCGGGCCGCATCTTCATCAGTTAGGGCCTCTTGAATATCTTCAATGGTTTTAACCTGATTAATATCAAACAGACTGGTAAATCCGGCAGAGATCGCTTGTGTTCGGGTTAAATTCCAACCGCAATATTCGATGGGCAACGAACGCAAGAAGGCTTCCAACCTATTGGCATGGGCGCGTTGATTTTTTTCCCGCCGGCGGCTGGGGATGACACTGTCCAAAACTTTCGTGAAAACTGAAGTCACGTAATATCAAAACCTATATTTATATTCATAGTGATTTTAATGTTCGAATACCAAAAGAACAAGTGATCAGGGCAAAATAGAGCGGTTTTTTTGATAATTGCGGACATTAGGGGCATAGGCGCGACCCGCTACTGCGGCCTTGCCGGTTTTGCAGGCCGGTAGGGTGACTTTTTGCCAGCTGCTGATAAGCGTGCCTTTTTCCTTCATTTGTCTGGCGAGCTGATATGCAAATTTAAGCTTTTCATCATCCTTGAATTCTACGGCGGAATGAAATGCGTTTGATAGCGGCTTAAAAACAGCCTGACCTGAAAAAGCGGACGGTGGTGCGCTGGTTTTGTAACGGTCATTTTTACGAACGGCATTGCGATCAAGGACAACGGGTTTGAGTTTTCCATCCTGATCTGGATCAGGAAGAAGTCCGCAGTTTTCAAGCTGAAAGTCCCATAACTCCATCCCTTGATGTTTAAGCAGATCGTTTAAAACATTTTGCAGGTGATATGAACATGCACCAAAATTTTCCTTTAATAGGGTGCGGGATATCACTTCTATGGCGGGGCAAACCTCGATCCGATAGAGCGGACGGTTTATGGTGCATAACGGCTGAAGAATGTGTGGATGATTGTGCGCAATTGTTGACTGGCTTTCTACACGGATGACCAGGCCATAATCATCCAAAAACATGAGACGCCCTTGATAACCGGGGAGGTAGGATCCGAATTTGGGTGCGGGCAGCCCCAGAGCGTTCAGATCCTGAGTGGCATCCTCCGGGAATGGGTCTGTTTCACTCCACAGCCATTTGTTTTCTTCGTTATACATATGCAGGTTGTATGCGTTGTGCGTAATTTGTAGCCGCATGGCTGGCTTGGGATGTTTTGACATCAATATTGCCATAGGCGTTTTCCGCGCTTCCGTGCCAGCTGCACACCAGATGGCCACGTTTACGGTAATCTTCACATTTAGAAAGGAAAAAGCTTAGGCTGCGGCGCATCGCTTTCATTGAGGGTAGTTTCATAGCATGATCAAAGGCCTCGCGAAGGGGATCGAACAGGGCCTGCGGGTCGCTATGCTTTTGCGCAAGCTGATCGTATGCATCCAGTTGATCTGTAAGGTATGTGCAGCTGAGCCTGTCGACAACGACGGCTTCCATGCGTCCGTCCGGTTGCTGGATATAACCGGAGTTCTGCGGATATTGATCAAAATAGTTAACCCCATCAGACTTCAGAGCGGCGCCTAGCTTTTGACTTACCTCTATATCTGTTCCAACGTGCACAGCGGGACAAACCTCTATGACAGCCTTGGGCGAATAAACACTGCCAAGCGGGCGAAGCACAAGGGGGTGGTCATTGACGCGCTGCCAGTCATTCCCCAGTTCCTGGCAGAGTGATGTATCCCGCGCCTCAATCCTGAGGACCAATCCATAGCGGTCGAGGAAGATCATACTGCCTTCAAGTGAATCCATATATTCATCATAAGTGCCGGGAAGGGGTAGGCCCATTGCATCCATAAAACGGCGCACGGTGTCAGCTGATTCTGCGCAAAATGTTTCGCTGAGGTCTTGAAGAAATTTGCTCATATTATCCATCCCCTAATGAATATGAATGAACAGTCTAGCACAAACTTGTGATTATGTAAACAAATCCAGTTAAAAGAAAAGGCCTCGATTGGGACCTTTTCAAAAATACCTAAAGATACCTTAGTAGCGGTAATGTTCCGGCTTGTATGGCCCGTTAACATCCAGTCCAAGATATTCGGCTTGCTTTGATGACAATTCGGTCAAATGCGCGCCAATGCGTTCCAGGTGAAGGGCTGCGACCTTTTCATCCAGATGCTTGGGTAGGACGTATACTTTCTTGTCATAGTTTTCGTGGTTTTTCCACAACTCAATCTGGGCCAGTACCTGATTTGTAAAAGATGCTGACATCACAAAACTTGGATGACCTGTTGCACACCCTAGGTTGACGAGGCGACCCTTGGCCAGAATGATCAGGCGCTTACCATCGGGGAAAACAACTTCGTCGACCTGTGGCTTGACTTCTTCCCATTCGTGATTGTTCAGAGCCTCAATCTGAATTTCGCTGTCAAAATGGCCGATGTTGCACACAATCGCGCGGTCTTTCATTGCACGCATGTGATCAATCGTAATGACGTCAACGTTACCCGTTGCGGTGACGAAAATATCACCTTTGGGCACGGCTTCTTCCATGGTTACAACTTCATAACCTTCCATCGCGGCCTGAAGGGCACAGATCGGATCAATTTCAGTGACCAATACACGTGCGCCCTGTGAGCGCAGAGATTCGGCAGAACCTTTACCAACATCACCGTAACCGGCAACAACGCAAACTTTACCTGCGATCATAACGTCAGTGGCACGCTTAACACCATCAACCAAAGATTCGCGGCAACCATACAGGTTGTCGAATTTTGATTTGGTGACCGAGTCATTAACGTTAATGGCAGGAACCTGAAGGGTGCCTTTTTTCTCCATATCGTAAAGGCGCATAACACCGGTTGTCGTTTCTTCTGACAGGCCTTTAACTTCTGTCATCAAATCCGCATATTCGTTATGCATCAACAGCGTTAAGTCGCCGCCGTCATCCAAAATCATGTTCGGTGTCCAGCCATCCGGGCCTTTGATTGTTTTGTGAATGCAATCCCAGAATTCCTCATCGCTCAGGCCTTTCCAGGCAAAAACCGGAATGCCGGCTGCGGCCATTGCGGCTGCGGCATGATCTTGCGTAGAGAAAACGTTGCATGATGACCAGCGCACAGTCGCACCCAGATCAACCAATGTTTCAATCAAAACTGCAGTTTGGATTGTCATGTGCAAGCAACCTGCAATACGCGCGCCTTTCAACGGGGATTTGCCCTTATACTCTTCACGCAGCGCCATCAGGCCCGGCATCTCGGTTTCAGCAATCGCGATCTCGCGACGGCCCCAATCGGCTAGGCTGATGTCCTTGACGTGGAAATCCTGGTTATCTTGTGTTGTGGTTTGGGCGAGGGTCATATCGCTGTCCTTTCAAAATCTTTCTTTATGGATACCCATGGTATAGCGTGCCAGCGCAGGAAAAGAAAGGGTTTTAGCAATCTTCGCCGAATTTCTCACAGACCAATCGGGCCAATGTTTCAACGGCCAGTTTCGCGTCCGGACCATCTGCGGAGATTTTAATTTCAGCACCTGTCGCAGCGCTCAGCATCAAAAGCTCCATAATCGAATGGCCGGGTGCGGATTGGCCGTCTTTTTCCACTGTAATTTCGGCGTCGAATGCTTCGGCAGCTTTTGCAAATTTAGCAGCGGCGCGCGCATGTAAACCGCGTGCGTTACAGATCACAACATTTTGAGCGGCGCCGGCTGTCATTTCTTTTCATCCAAAAGGGCAGAGGCCGCATGAATGTATTTCCTTCCGGCTTCTTGTGCCGTAATCACAGCGTCTTTGACCGATTTATCCTTTCGGATCGTGGCTAGTTTGACCAGCATTGGCAGGTTTATACCTGCCAGAGCCTCAACACGTCCGGCTTCGGACAAGGAAATTGCCAGGTTTGACGCTGTTCCACCAAACATATCTGTAAGCAAAATAACACCCTGTCCCTGATCAACCTTATTTACGGCTTTTTCAATCGTTGTGCGTGTTTCTTCAATATCATCGTCAGGAAACATGCAAACTGTGCGAACATTTTCCTGTGGGCCGACAACATGTTCGAGTGCGGCGACAAATTCATCTGCCAAACGCCCGTGTGTAACCAATACCAATCCAATCATTCTTCTTCTCCGCTTATGTCAAAAGTATCGCCGCGCTGCTTTTGCTGGATCATCCACCGTTCCAAATCCCGGTGTTTGATTGCGGCACTGTAATTATTTTCATTCAGCCAGTCATAAAGTTTTTCAGCTGTGAAGACCGAGCGATGGCGTCCGCCCGTGCAGCCTATCCCAATGGTAAGGTAACTTTTCCCTTCGTCCTGATAACGCGGCAACAGCTCAGCCAACATGTCGGTCAGCTGTTTGAAAAAGACTTGAAAAGACTCTTCAGAGCCTAAACGTTCCTGAATTTGCGGGTCCCGCCCTGTCAGGGGCTTTAATTTTGCATCATAATGTGGGTTCCACATAAAGCGTACATCAAAAACCAGATCCGCATCGCGTGGCAGGCCGTTTCGGAAACCAAAAGAATTTACCAAGACCATCAAACCATAGGCATTGTCGTTTCGGAATTTTGCCGCAATAGCGCGACGCAGGTCATGCACGGAAAATTCAGTCGTATCAATAATTTCATCCGCAGTATCGAACAGGGGGGCTAACAGTGCACGTTCCGTATGAATCCCATCCATGACAGATCGGTCAGCGGCCATTGGATGGCGGCGCCGTGTTTCACTGAACCTGTGCTGCAATACATTGTCATGGCAATCAATCAAGGCCAGTTTGGCATCAACGTCTTGTTCCGTGTTGAGGTCTTGAAGGCAGTTGTTCAATGCCTCCGCACTAAAGTCACGTGTCCTGCAGTCAATGCCAAGGGCGAGAGGACGACTGCCATCAGCCATGTTTTCAACTGCAGCCGGAACAAGTGCAATCGGCAAATTGTCGATGACTTCAAAGCCTAAATCCTCAAGGACTTTCAGGGCGGTTGACATTCCGGCACCGGACAGACCGGTGACAAGAACGATT
>CAXGXG010000074.1:0-7083 GCA_964013525.1 uncultured Alphaproteobacteria bacterium
AATCGATTTTTGCAAATTGGCGCGCGAAAAATCTGCGTTTTCAAGCAGGGCATCCGAAAAATCGGCCATCAGCGCGTTCGCGTCTTTAAAATTGGCATTTGTCATGATGCTGCCGTTAAAAGTGACGCGCCCTTCGCCGACACGACCGTATAGATCTTTGTTCTGTTTGTGTTTGGCAACCGAGGATCCGGTTCGCAGGTCGGCTTTGGAAAAATCAGCGTTGGTCAGGTCGGACAGCTGGATATCTGTACCGCGCAGGTCGGCGCGTGAAAAATTTGCATTTTGTAGCGCGCATTGGGACATATCACATCCGAACAGGGTCGCGCTGGCAAACGAGACACCCTTCATATTTGCGCCGCAAAAGCTGCATCCGGTAAAATCAGATTGCGAGAGGTTCGCCCCTTCAAAGTTTAGGCCGGATAAATCCTGATCCTTCAGCGATGCACGTGCGCCACCGGGCTTTCCCGACAAAAAACGGGCGTGATTGTTCAGGATTTTGTCCAAGTCTTGTTGGGTGATGGTGGTTAGGGTATCTACGCTCATCTTTGCCGACTTTTAATTCAGGCCAAGCATATCGTCCAGTTTGCCCGATTTTTCGAGCGCATACAGGTCATCACATCCACCAACGGATTTATCATCGATAAAGATTTGCGGAACTGTGCGCGCGCCGGGTTTGCGCTTGGCCATTTCCGCCTGTCCGTCTTTGTCATTGGTGATGTCGTAATGTTTGTATTCGATATCTTTACTGTCTAAAAGCTCCAAGGCCTTGTGGCAATAAGGGCAGTAATCTTTGGCGTAAATTTCGACTTTTGGCATGGTTTCAAGCTCCTGACGGGTAAATTATCTGTTTATCATTATACCCAGATGCCTTATATATAACTAGATTTAATTAAACAAAGGGTAAACGCTATGCCGATGCCAGCAGAAGAAATTGAGAAAATGATCAAGGACGCCCTGCCGGATGCCAAAGTTGAGATTACGGATTTGGCCGGTGACGGCGATCATTATTCCGCCAAAGTCACATCATCTGCATTTGAGGGTTTAAATCGCATCAAACAACACCAAATGGTTTATGCGGCCCTGAAAGGACGCATGGGGGGTGAGCTTCACGCGCTGGCGCTGCAAACCCAAACACCTGAATAAGATTTAGTATTGTAACGCTATAACCAAGAAAGGGATCTGATATGTCGAACCCAGCACATGAAAAAATTGATCAACTTGTAAAGAACAATGACGTTGTTTTGTTTATGAAGGGCAATGCCCAATTCCCACAGTGTGGATTTTCTTCCGCTGTGGTTCAGGTTTTGGACTATATGGAAGTCACGTACAAAGATGTGAATGTCCTGGAAACCGATGAAATGCGCCAAGGGATTAAGGAATATTCCAATTGGCCGACCATCCCGCAACTGTATGTTAAGGGTGAATTTGTCGGCGGCTGTGATATTGTCCGTGAAATGTTCCAGTCGGGCGAACTAAAAGACCTGTTCGAAGAAAAAGGTGTCAAAACAGCGGCCTGATTGACAGGACTTTATCCAATGCCCAGTTTTGCGGCAATGCGTTTAACGGTCGGGGCAACGCTTTCCTTGCCCTTGTCTTTTATCGTGGACTCCAACTGTGCCCTAAGCACAGATTTACTTGGTTTTTCACCATTTGCAAAAAGGTTGCGTTTGGGCAAGATTCGCTCAAACCCCGGGCGAATATAATTCTCCGTCAGGCATTCGGCGATTTCCTGGGCATTTTTACCAATATGGTGAAGGATGCTGCACGTAACAGAATGACAGTTCTGGCCGTGGTTTTTCCCAATACCAAGTGCCAGATAATCGATATCCGCGCTGCTGATATCAATGGCGCGTTCGATGGCTTTCTCCCACTTTTGTTCAATATCCCCGCGGGGGCCTTCGTCAATGATGGTATAGACGCATTTTTCAGGTGTTTTTTCAGGGTTTGGTCTATCAAGGAAAACTTTAAGCTTTGCGCCATTTTGCGTTTTGATGACCTGATCAGGCGGGGCGCTATATAGGTTAAAATACTGTCGGATGCTGTTTTTAAGGTCCTTAAAAACCGAAGCAAACCCATCCAATGGGCGGCCGTGCAGTTCTTCAACCACTTGCCCATTATCATCAATCAGCGCGAGGAAACTGTGGGTAATTTCACGGCCATTTAAAAGTGTTTCATCCAACGGCCCGAGCGCACCCAAAGGCACCTCTCCAACCGCCAGTTTCCAGTGTTCGCTCATAACCTTTCCAAATGAATGCATATTATCAATACACACATTTTAACAGGATTACATTACATAATTGTAAACGTTGCAGGGGCTATAAAAAACTATTTTGCAGCGGGGTTTGGATCAAGCAAAATGCTAACCAATAAATGTCATATAACAAAGCACGTACATAACCTTGCGATTATCAACTACTCAACAAGCTTGTACAGGCTGTCTCCCAAAAGGTTATTCCATCCCCCAATCAAATCTTACCTCAGATTGGCCTTTGCGCCCTCGTAATTTTAAAAGTGACACGTCAAAGCCACCCATATGCAAACCTATCCAAACATATCCAAACGGGGGTTATTCAACCGTTACGGATTTCGCCAGGTTTCGTGGCTGATCCACATCCGTTCCTTTGAAAATGGCGGTATGATAAGCCAGCAGTTGGACCGGAATGGTATAGAGGATCGGCGCAATGAAATTATGAACGGCGGGCATATCAATGTTCCATGTCATATATTCGGACATTTTTTCAACACCCGTTTTATCCGATATAATAAGCACCTTGCCGCCGCGGGCAACGACCTCTTGCGCATTCGATGCTGTCTTCTCAAACAGGTTGTCATGTGGTGCGATGACCACAACAGGAACATTGTCATCAATCAGGGCAATCGGCCCGTGTTTCATTTCGCCGCTGGCATAGCCTTCGGCGTGAATGTAGGAAATCTCTTTTAGTTTGAGCGCCCCTTCCATCGCCACGGGGAATGATGTGCCGCGGCCCAGATAGAGCGCATCGCGCGCCTCTGCCATACGTTTAGAGATAGATTTAATCTGATCATCGTTGCTCAGGACGTCTGCGGCAAATTTTGGAAGCCTGCGGAGAGCATCTGTCATCTCTTTTTGTTTGTCTTTATCGATATGGCCGCGCTTGATCCCCAGGGCCAATGCCAGGCAAGCCAGAACCACCTGCTGTGTAATGGTCGCCTTGGTCGAGGCCACGCCGATTTCCGGTCCGGCCAGAGTTCTGAGAACATGGTCAGATTCCCGCTCAATCGTGCTTTCGATCGTATTCAGAACCGACAGGATTGTTTGTCCCTGACTTTTGCAATAGCGCAGGGCCTCTAGCGTATCGAGCGTTTCGCCTGACTGGGAAATAAACAGAGCCGCGCCACCTTTGGGCATCGGCGCTTCGCGATAGCGGAATTCAGAGGAAATATCAATTTCAACCGGAAGGCCCGCAATCTGTTCAAACCAGTATTTTCCCATCATGCCCGCATAGTAAGAACTGCCACATGCGGTGATTGTCAAGCGGGGTGCCTTATCCAAGGCCTCAAGAATTGCAGGGTCAACCGCAATTTCACCTGTCGATGGGTTGATAAAGCTGTTGAGCGTATCCCCGATGACAGAAGGTTGTTCATGAATTTCTTTGAGCATGAAATGTTTATATTTACCTTTGCCCGTCAGAGCACCACTTTGGGCGGTCTGGCGGATTTCACGCTCAACTTCATTTCCATTTGCGGCACGGATGACAGCGCCGTCATGGGTCACACGGATACGGTCGCCGTCTTCTAAAAAGCAAATCTTTTGTGTCAAAGGGGCAAGGGCATAGGAATCAGATGCGATAAACATTTCACCATCGCCGTAACCCAGGGCAAGGGGGGTCCCCTGACGGGCGCCGATAATCAAATTCTCATCATCGTTAAAAATCATGGCGATTGCATAGGCGCCTTCCAATCGGTCAAAGGCCGCGTTGGCCGCATCTTCGCGGGACATACCTTGTTTAATATTGTCAGTAACCAGATGGGCGATGACTTCCGTATCCGTGTCGGATTCAAAACGGTATTGTTTTTCCTGTAACTCTTTTTTCAAAGAGGCGTAGTTTTCAATGATACCATTATGGACTACGGCCACCCTGTCGGTTGCATGCGGGTGGGCGTTGTCGCGCGTTGGGCCGCCATGCGTTGCCCAGCGGGTATGGCCAATACCGATCTGACCGGGCAGAGGGTTTTCACGCACCTCAGCTTCAAGGTTTTTCAGCTTTCCTTCTGCACGGCGGCGCTGGATTCCGTTGTCAGTCACGGTTGCAATCCCCGCGCTGTCATAGCCGCGGTACTCCAAACGCCTCAAGCCGTCAATCAGGCGCTCGGCCGCTTCATTTTTACCAATAATTCCAACGATTCCGCACATAGATCCCCCAATGCGTTTTTAAAATGTATTATTTCTTATCGTGCTTGTCACGAAAGTTACGGGCCCAGCCTTGTTTTTGCGTCAGGCTGGCGCGCGCCAAGGCCAATGCCTCCTGATCAACGTCTGATGTCACGGTTGATCCGGCCGCAATCATTGCACCATCACCAATAGTGACAGGTGCAACCAAAGCCGTATTCGACCCTATAAACGCATTGTCCCCGATCCGGGTTTCAAATTTATCGTAACCATCGTAATTACAGGTGATTGTGCCGGCGCCGATATTGACATTTTGACCAATAAAGGCGTCACCCAAATAGGTCAGATGGCTGGCTTTTGACCCGTCACCCAATTTGGTTTTCTTGATTTCAACGAAATTTCCAACCTTGGCCCCTTGACCGATATCGGCACCGGGGCGCAAACGGGCGTAGGGGCCGATTATGGCATTGCGGCGGACGGAGGCTCCTTCAAGATGCGAAAATGACTTGATCTCTGCGCCACGTTGGATGGTGACGCCCGGCCCGATAAAGACATGCGGATGAATAATGACATCATTTTCAATATATGTATCGGCAGAAAAAGTCACCGTTTCAGGCGCCATTAATGTCACGCCATTTTCCAAATGTTTTTGACGTAGGCGTTGCTGCAACAAGTGTTCGGCGCGGGCCTGATCGGCACGCGAATTCACGCCGACGGTCAAGGTTTGGTCGATTTCGCATATGGTGGAGCGTACATTTTCGCGCGCAGCGATTGCCGGCAAATCAACCAGATAATATTCGCCCTGTGCGTTTTTATTATCAATCTGATCCAGCCATTTGAACATGTTTCGGCCATCAATGCACATGATGCCGCCGTTACATAATTTAATGTTCAGCTGATCTTCATTTGCATCCTTATGCTCAACCACGGCGCGGAGGGATCCATCCGCATTCAGATCCAGCCGGCCATATCCACTCGGGTCCGCAGGCGTAAATGCCGAACAGACAACGCCAATATTCTTTTCGCTATGGCGCGCATCAACAATTTGCTGAAGGGCCTCGGTAGTTAAAAGCGGTGTGTCCCCAAAAACAACCAACACATCGCCGTCAAACCCGTTAAGGGCATCGCGCGCGGCGAGGGCTGCACCGCCTGTGCCATTGGCAACGGGTTGATAAGCAATATCGTGGTGGGAAACGGCCTGTTCCAGCTCCGGCATATCTGGGGAGATAACAGTCACAATTTTTTCAGGTTGCAGACGCTCGCACGCTTCGATCACATGCAAAACCATAGGCTTTGATGCGATGGGGTGAAGTGGCTTGGGCATTTCTGACTTCATGCGCGATCCCTGACCTGCGGCCAGAATAATACAAGCGAGTTTGTCTGACATAGATTTTAAGTCCTGCTGTTCTTGGTAGCGGTTAAATAAACGATAAGTCTAATCACCCGCCTGCCCAATTACAATGCAAAATCAGCTTGATTACTCAGCGGAGTATTGGGCCAGATGTGCGACAACACCACCATAAGCGCTGTTGATTTCCATGCGAACCGGCAACATTGCAGAGTCATTAAACAAGTCAGCAAACCAAATCTGCGGCAGTTTGCCACGTTTTGCCGTATGGTTTTGGACCGCCATCCACCCTTTGTCCTGATCGCGTTCGCTAAACCCTTCCAGCGGCACAACTGTAATGGTGCAGCGCAGGGCCGGACCTGTATAGCGGGAATATTCAGATGCCGTGACCTGATCCTGAACGGGATCGGTTAGCTGAACATTAAACTTGCGTTTGCCGTCAAATACGGTGGCCGCGGTATTGCAAGTGTTCTCAGCCTCAACCTTGTTAAACAGGATCATAAGCCCGCTGAGGAGGTCGACTGCATTTTCGGTCATTTCAGGGGCGATGTCATTTTTTTGAACACGATCTTTGCCTTTAACTTCGCTGTAGCTGACAGCGCGCCCGTCTTGAAAGGTCAATGTCTTGTATTTGGGATCGCCACGCCATTCGGTAGTTGAGGTATGCTGGTCCGGGCGAAAAACAGGATCCAGATTGGCCCCTATAGTTTTATAAGTCCCTTCCCATGGGAACAGCGTGCCGATAAAGCCATCCGTTTCAACTTCGACGTCAATTTCAGTTTGTCCGCTGTTTTTTTCGGCAATATCAAAGTCGGCGCGCAGGGCTTCGACCCCGCCTGCAAAGACATTGTATTCCAGACTGCGTGTTTGCGCGGATTGTGAAAAGGCAGGCGTTGCGCTTGCGAAGAACAAAGCTGTTGAGGCCGCGAGAAGAGAAAGTGTTTTAACCTTTTTTGTCATTTGTCGGTTCTACCTTGTACGAGAGTGTTTCTTCATTATACGTAGAAGTATATATATGTACCTCGCAAGGAATATCAAATGCGGTCAGTGTCCGGCATGTGTCTTCCGCATTTTCGACTGTGGTTTGTGCGTTTATGAGCTCCGCACGGAAAAGCTTATCCTCGTCGTCTCTTGTAATATCGCTCAACCCTGATGTTAATGTCGTTCCAACAGGCAGGCGGGATTTCAGGTTTTTAAATTTCAGCATCGCGACCCCCAATGCCAATTTTGATTTGTATGGGCCGATATGGGGCTGGGCGCTAACAGCGCCGATGTTCTGTAGGACTTTGCGGTTTTTACGGCCTGTGGGTTCAATGTTGCTTTCAAACTTATATGCAAAGGCCTCACCCGGCTGCATGGTCAGATT
>CAXGXG010000075.1:0-7048 GCA_964013525.1 uncultured Alphaproteobacteria bacterium
TATTCAGGATATCGATCAATAATTCATCGGCCTAAGGCCATCCAATGCAACCGTTCGGTTTCTTGACGCTGCACCCTTGCATTCCAAGGGGCGGTCTTCTAAGATTTTTTCAAGAGTTACACATCAAAACATTCAAGGATATCTATGACACACCCCGCGCTCAGCCCAAAAGTTTCTGAACTGCTTGTCTCTCACATCTGTCACGATCTGGTCAGCCCGGTAGGGGCCATCAATAACGGTGTCGAATTTATCGAAGAAATGGGCCAAAGCGCGCTGGATGATTCCATGTCGCTGATTTCAACCAGTTGTAATCAGGCCGCTGCACGTCTGCAGTGCTTCCGTTTGTCCTATGGGGCGGCCGGCAGTGGGGCCAACGTTAAGTATAAAGACATTCAAACCGTGTTTGAAAACTACATAGCCGGCGGACGCACGCAATTTCGCTGGGCGATTGAAGGGCCGAACAGCATGTATCCGGAAGGCTATATGAAAGTCATTTTAAATACATTAATGCTTGCAGATGCAGGTATTCCTGCCATTGGTGAATTGACGATTACGAATTCTAAAAACGGTGTAGAGATTACGGCCGTGGGCGATAAAATTGAATTCAAAGATGGCGTGATGGATGCGTACGAGAAAAAGACACCCGAGGAAGAGTTAAACCCCCGCACGGTGCACGCCTACCTGACGCGCATCTTTGCCGATTTCTATAATATCAAACTGGAGTTGGCGGAGAAATCACCACAAAAACTGCGCTTTGTGGTTGGCTTTTAAGTATGGTGGATTTAATCGCGCTTCTGGAAAATGCAGCACGGCTTTTGGAATTTTTCGGCGTTGCCGTTATTTTTGTTGCCGTTTTCTATTCCCTTGTGCGCGCTGGTTTTGATTTAAAGCTTTCAGCTTCTGAATGCTACAGCCTGTTGCGTCAGCGCATGGGGAGGGGCATTTTATTAGGATTGGAAATCTTGATTGCCGCCGATATCGTGGCAACCGTCATCACGCGGCCCAGCCTCGAAAACGCTTTGGCTTTGGTGGTGATTGTCGTTATCCGGACAATCCTCAGCCTATCAATCGAGGTTGAAATTGACGGACGCTGGCCGTGGCAACGAAAGCAAAAATCTTAACGGACTTCTAGGATTGTAACGACTGTGACAATGGTAGAGGTTTCTTTTGTACAAAAAACCCGTTGACCGTGATAGTCCGGCGATGAGAATGATGTTGTATATAGAAAACTACCGTTCCAATTTACCCGCGTTATATCTTTGGTCTGTTTGATATCATCATAATCAAAGAGCTGGTAGTTTATCTCTTTACATATGCGCTCCGCGGTATCAAGTGTAAAAGAACCGCTTGATGGATAGGCTATTCGATTAACATGATATAACTCGGTGCAGGACCCGTCTGTACAAAGCGGACCGTGGCCAAAAAATGCTATGTCCCCGTGTGCACTACTTGGGGCATAAGGCCTGTGAACTACCTTGCCCCCCTTTGGGTCAAACAGGTTGCAAGAGCCATCGTCTGGTGCATTTGGGTTTTGTGCACCCAGCTTATCAAGGTTTATTTGCTCAGGCATACAATTGTTTAGAGTGCGCATGCGTCTATAACCTGCGATCATATTCCGCGAATAATCAATCAGCTCGGTCGCGGCGAGTTTGACCTCTTCATTTTTCAGGTCGGCGCTGTTCTGTGATCCTTCCAACGCAGTAATGGACAGGGCGGCAAAAAGAATAATGCCGACCAGAACCATAAACAATGCGTTGCCATTTTCCTGTCTCATTCTTTTATCTTATTTGAAAAAGGTGGCGAGATTAAGAAAAAAGCGAAATTTAAACACCTTCGCTTGACATAATCATAGAATCTGAGTATATTCCGATCAATCATTTATCTTAAAGGAGACAGAAATGAAAAAACTATCCATTGCAACATCCGCCTTTGCCGCAGCTCTTTTGGTGGCGTGTAACCCTGGCGCTGAAACAACAGAAAAAGATGCCGCACAAACATCAGAAGTTGATACCGCTGAGAAGCAAAATGCCGCCGATGGCGAGGCCGCTGACCGTCTTGTCACCGCATGCATGAGCAAGTCATATGATGACCTGAACCCAAAGCTTAAATACACAGACGAAGCCCCACAGGATTTTAAGGATTACTATCAATCCAAAGCTGAGCGTTGTGTAAAAGGCAACACAGTCCAGTTTTTTGCCCTGACATATGATCGCAAAGTTTTGGACGATCTGTCTGACAAGATTGCTACAGCTGAAATCACAGCGCTGGAAACCAAAGCAGAACCGAAATACCCGACACGCGCGCAGGTGAAATCCACCCTGACAGCAAACCGTCGATAATTAGACGTAAATACGAATTAAAAAAGCCCCGAGTAATTCGGGGCTTTTTGTTGTTCAATTCTAACCGGATCAGGCTGTTTCCAAGTCCTGTGCATCAACCGGTTCGCGCAGGACGTATCCGCGTCCCCAAACGGTCTCAATGCATTGTTCTCCCGGTTTGGAAAGCTTGGCGATCTTCTTGCGCAGCTTGCAGATGAAAACGTCAATAATTTTGACTTCAGGCTCATCCATACCGCCATAAAGGTGGTTCAGGAACATTTCCTTGGTCAGTGTTGAACCTTTACGAAGGGACAACAGCTCCATAATTCCGTATTCCTTTCCGGTCAGGTGAAGGGGCTTGCCATCAACATTAACTGTGCGGGCATCCAGGTTCACCTCAATCGGGCCGGTTGTAATAATGCTTTGCGCGTGGCCTTTACTGCGGCGGACAATTGCCTGCAGACGTGCCATCAATTCACGCTTATCAAAAGGTTTTGTCAGATAATCATCCGCGCCAAAGCCGAGGCCTTTTAACTTGCTGTCTAGTTCGTCAAATCCGGAAAGGATCAGGATCGGCGTTTCCACCTTGGATGCGCGAAGTTTCTTCAAAACATCATAACCATCCATGTCTGGAAGGCCGATATCCAGAATAATAATGTCATAGTCATAGAGCTTGCCGATTTCGAGCCCTTCCTGACCGAGGTCAGTGGAATCAACAACATAGCCCTCAGACTTTAACATCATTTCGATTGTCTGAACGGTTGGTCTATCGTCTTCTACCAATAATACTCTCATAATACTCCCCTTTGTATGTATCGCTGTTAACGCATTTTAAAACTTACGCTAAGGATATTTTAAAAATTCCTACCCTTATATTAATAAAGGTTAATGGTTAACAACCTCTTAAATTATGACCCTAAACGTTAATTTTTACAAAATTTTTCTTAAGATTTTAGTGAAATTGGCAAATTCTTGTGATTTCTGCGCTTTTTTACCTTATTCTATATATATGAGCGAGTTTATCGAAACATTGTCAAAAAGCCTGGATCAGGTCCAACCCTATGAACTTTATGGGCGCGTATCAAAAATCCTAGGTATGCTGGTTGAAATTGGCGGGATTGAACGCGAACTGTCAATTGGGGATCGCTGTTTATTAACGCCCAGTCAGACAGCGCCGATCCCATGTGAAATTATCGGCTTTAAAGACGGCCAGGCCTTGGCTATGCCTTTCGGGTCATTACAGCGGGTTGGTCTGGGCTGTCGCGCCGTTGCTGTGAAAAGCGAGCCCGTCGTCTTTCCAACCCAGCAATGGTTGGGGCGTGTGATCAATGCATTCGGCGAACCCCTTGATGGAAAAGGGCCTTTGCCAATGGGCGATGTGCCGATGCCATTGCGCGGCAAGCCGCCATCGGCCCACGACCGAAAACGTCTGGGGCCAAAACTTGACTTGGGTGTACGGGCTGTGAATGCATTTCTTTCAACCTGTCAGGGGCAGCGGATGGGGATTTTCGCGGGTTCAGGCGTGGGGAAATCGGTCCTGATGTCGATGCTGGCCAAATATACGTCGGCTGATATTTCAGTTATTGGCCTGATTGGTGAGCGTGGGCGTGAGGTTCAGGAGTTTTTGGAAGATGATTTGGGCGAGGAAGGCCTGGCCAAATCCGTTGTCATTGTCTCAACATCAGATGAAAGTCCGCTGATGCGCCGACAGGCTGCGTATTTAACGCTCTCAACGGCGGAATATTTCCGTGATCAGGGACAGCAGGTGATGTGCATGATGGATTCTGTGACCCGCTTTGCCATGGCTCAGCGCGAGATCGGCCTTTCCGCGGGTGAGCCGCCAACATCCAAAGGTTATCCGCCGACAACATTTGCTGAGCTGCCGCGACTTCTTGAGCGGGCAGGCCCCGGAACCCATGAGCAGGGGGATATTACCGGGTATTTTACCGTTTTGGTTGAGGGGGATGATCATAACGAGCCGATTTCAGACGCCGTGCGCGGAATCTTGGACGGTCACGTTGTGTTAGAGCGTGCCATTGCGGATAAGGGGCGCTATCCGGCAATCAATATATTGAAGAGTATTTCACGCTCAATGCCAAAATGTCTGACGGACGAGCAAGAGGTTCTGATCCGTGAAGCCAAAGAGATTATTTCCACCTATGAAGATATGGAAGAGTTGATCCGTCTGGGTGCCTATCGTCAGGGCAGCGATCCCAAAGTTGACCATGCCATAACATTATACCCTGCGTTGGAGAACTTTCTCAAACAAAGGCCTACGGAACATACGACCCTGGATCAGGGATACGATATGCTACGCGGCATTTTACAAGCTGGCGGACAGCCGCAGGCGGGGCAAAACGGGCAGGGCGTAGATGGCTGATCTTTCCAGTCTGATCCGCCTGCATAAGCACGAGCTGGATGAAAAACAGCGCGAGATCGGGCGGCTTTACGAAGGGTATAACCAATTGTCACTTCAACGTGACCAGTTGCGCCAAAGACGTGAAGAAGAGGTCCTGGCCGCGCAGGAAAGCCCGGACACCGTGACATTCACGCTATCAGGCTTTTTGGAAAAATCCAAAGCGCAGGAAGAAAAGCTGAACGCCCAGATCTTTACCCTTCAGGAAAAGATTGAAACCCTGCGCGACGATATGCTGGAAAGTTTTGCCGAATTGAAAAAATATGAATTGACGCAGGCTGAACGGCAACGCGTTCTGGCCGAAGAGCAAAAGATAAAAGAATCAAAAATGTTTGATGATATCGCGATCAGCGGCTTTCGCCGTCAGGAAGATGATGGCTAGACAAATCCTAATAGATACGGCATCGGTGGAAGATGCCCTGACTTTTGCCAAAGCACAGGTTGAGGGGTGGCAGCAAGGGTACAAGCATATCTTCCCATCTGCGTACCTTGAACAGATGAAGTTTGAGGGCCGGCACGAGAGGTGGAAAGAGATTTTAGCGAATGAAACCAAAGGGCAAAAGGCTGCCTTTGTGGCGAAGGTGGATGGCAAGGGCTGTGGTTTTGCAACCCTTGGCCCCGCAAGGCCACCGTTGCTAGATATGGATGCCGAAATTTGGGCGCTTTATATTATGCCCGCATATTGGGGGCAGGGGATTGGTGCTGAATTGATCAAAGCCTGTAGCGCGGAAATTCAAAAGCGTGGCGGCGCCAATATGTTTGTGTCCTGTCTGAAAGACAATGACCGCGGTATCCGCTTTTATAAAAAGATGGGGGCAAGCCCCCGCCCGGATCTGCCGAAATCATTTGTTACCGATTTCGGGACCTATGAAGAACTGATCCTGACGTGGGACGATCTGTCCTCATTTTCCTCTTAATTCGTTAAATGTTTTAAGACGCTAAGGGTGCAGATTTGTCCTTGGTAAAGTCCAAAAAGATATCTTCAAGATCGCTTTCTTTTGTACGGATATCCTGCAAGGTCAGGCCGGCGGCGCTGATCTGTTCCAAAATATCGCGAACCGCAACCTGATTGCTGTGATAACTGATTTTAACAGTGTTTTCATCCAGCTGTTCAGGCGCGTGCGGTTTTAATGCGGCCGGAATTTCTTTGAGGCTTTGATCGAATGTCATAAACATATCTTTTAAATCCAACTGTTTGAGCAGGACAGATTTTTCTTCGTTTGCGACAATTTCACCGTGATTGATGATGGCAATACGGTCGCAGAGCTCTTCGGCTTCTTCCAGATAATGGGTTGTCAGAACGATCGTCACCCCCTGTTCGTTCAGAGCGCGCACCGAATCCCACAATGCTTTACGCAGTTCAATATCAACACCGGCCGTGGGCTCGTCCAGAATCAGTACAGGTGGGCTGTGGACCATGGCCTTGGCCACCATCATACGGCGTTTCATACCCCCGGACAGCGTGCGGGAATAGGCGTCAGCTTTGTCGCCCAAGCCAACCAATTCCAGCAACTCATCCGTTTTACGCTCTGCCTTGCGAACGCCATACAAACCAGATTGGACGTTTAGAATTTCACGCGGGGTAAAAAATGCATCCAGGGAAATTTCTTGCGGAACAATCCCGATCGCGCCACGCGCATTGCGGGCGTCCTGATCAATATCAATGCCCCAGATTTTGGCTGTACCACCAGTCTTAATAACCATGCCCGCCAATATATTGATGAACGTTGATTTCCCCGCGCCATTGGGTCCCAGAAGGCCAAAAACAGAGCCACGGGGCACTTTTAAGTCAATTGACTTCAAAGCATGCTTCGATTCGCCCTTTCCTTCGGCTTTATAAACCTTGTCCAGTTGGGTGGCTTCGATGGCGTAATCGGGCAGTTTGCTTGGCATGAGGGTCTCTTCCTGCTGGGTGAACAGGCAGTATAAAAAACACAACAGTGCTTGACAAGCTCTTGATTCTTTCGTAAAGATGTCGGCGAAAAGACATATGTTTTAAAAAGCTTTTGGAGAATTATCGTGAAACGCACATTTCAACCCAGTCGCCTTGTTCGCAAACGCCGCCATGGCTTTCGTTCACGCATGGCCACCGTTGGCGGTCGTAAAGTTATTGCACGTCGTCGTGCAAAAGGCCGCAAGAAGCTGAGCGCATAAAAAACCGAATAAAGGGTTGCGGCCGTCATCTCGCAGATCGGATCAGATATGAAGACCGGCCGCCTGAAAAAACGCCCTCAATTCCTTGAAATTACCAATAAAGGTCACAAAGCCGTTACCAGAAGCTTTGTGGTCTTTTGTCGTTTCGGCTATTTGGACG
>CAXGXG010000076.1:0-7025 GCA_964013525.1 uncultured Alphaproteobacteria bacterium
CAAAACCATTAAACATCGCCTTCATGATGGCCGGAACGCCTGCCATAACATAAACGTTTTCCACGCAAAAACCCGGTGCAGCACTGATGGGATTGTCGATTAGAGTGGCGCCAACCGGGATCATCGCCATTTTCATGCGTGCATCATTACGTTTTTCAGGTGGATAATAATCCTCTAAAACCTTTTTTGCCTGATCATGCATTTCTAGTGGGGTTTTAAAAGCATCGGCAATCGCCTGCGCCGTTTTATCGTCATGTGTCGGGCCGATCCCGCCGGTTGTAAAAACATATGTATATTGCGGGCGAAGGGCATCCACGGCCTCAATAATTTTGTCTGTTTCATCGGATACAACGCGCACTTCTTTTAATTGAATTCCGCGGCTGTTTAACTCTGTGGCAATCCAGGATGTATTTGTGTCCTGTGTACGACCGGATAAAATCTCGTCTCCGATAATCACAATTGCGGCTGTTACCTGATCCATGCGCTTTAATCCTTGTAATTTGGCTTTAGAATCGTCATTTTATTAGGGAAATCGAATATACAACGAACGGATATCAAAATGGAAGATTATTACGCTTATGGCCCTGCACAACGCGATCCTGCAATTGTGCTGAATGATGCCAGCGGATTTGAAGGGATGCGGGTTGCCGGAAAACTTGCCGCCGAAACATTGGATTATATTACGCCATATGTTGTGCCGGGCGCGGTTACGGCTGACCTGGACGCAAAAATTCAGGAGTATGTAGAAAGCAATGGCGCCAAATCTGCGACAATCGGTTACAAAGGATATCAGCACGCCAGCTGTATCTCTGTAAACCACGTGGTCTGTCATGGGATCCCGGGCGATAAGATCTTGCAAGACGGTGACATCGTTAATATTGATGTGACGGTAATTATTGATGGGTGGCACGGTGACACCAGCCGCATGTTTTTTGTCGGTGATAAAATTTCGACAAAAGCCCGCCTGTTGGTTGAGGCCACATACGATTGCCTGATGCGCGGTATCGACGTTGTGCGCCCAGGTGCCACACTTGGCGATATCGGGCATGCTATTCAATCCTATGCCGAGAAAAAGCGATTTTCGGTTGTCCGCGACTTCTGCGGCCACGGTATTGGAAAGGTCTTCCATTGCCCGCCATCTGTTTTGCATTACGGTGAACCGAACAGCGGTACAATTTTGGAAGAGGGTATGTTCTTTACAATTGAGCCAATGATCAATGCGGGCAAATTCCCGGTCAAAATTTTGAGCGACGGCTGGACGGCTGTAACAAAGGACAAATCGCTATCTGCCCAGTTTGAGCATTCATTGGGTGTAACATCAGATGGTTTTGAGATCTTTACCTTATCTCCGGCCGGACATACCTGCCCACCGTACAAGGTCTGATGACAAACGCGCCAAAGGACAAGCCCCATCATCTGGGCCACCGTGATCGCGTCCGCCAACGCTTTATAAAGGCGGGGGCAGAGGGCCTTGCCGATTATGAGCTTTTGGAAGTGATATTGTTTTCTGCCATTCCGCGGCGGGATGTCAAACCGCTGGCCAAGGAGCTGATTGCGACATTCGGAACCTTGGGCAAGGTTATAACGGCCAGCGTTTCTGAATTGGAGCAGGTCAAAGGCATCAGCACGAACACAGCTGTTTTGATCAAAACCATACAGGCCGCGGCCTTGCATATGCTGGGCGAGAACATGGCGGAACGGCCGGTTCTCAGCTCTTGGCAGGCTTTGTTGGATTATCTGCATTTGGCAATGGCCTATGAAAAGAATGAACAGTTTCGTATATTGTTTCTAAACCGCAGGAATGAGCTGCTGTTGGATGAGGTTCAGCAGCGCGGAACGGTTGATCATGCACCTGTTTATCCGCGGGAGATTGTCAAAAAATCATTAGAGGTTGGGGCAACAGCCATCATTCTGGTTCATAATCACCCAACCGGAGACCCTGAACCCAGTGATGCTGATATTCGCATGACCAAAGACATCATACGTGCATTGGCTCCATTGGATATTACGGTTCATGACCACCTGATTGTGGGCAAGGGCGGAACGTCAAGTTTTAAATCCCAAGGGCTGATATAAGAAATTATTTGGGCCTGCGTGGGGCAACCATTACGACTTCAAGTGTTTGAACAGGAAGGTCGTCCTGATTTTTCGTCAGGCTGCGTCCTTGAATAATTCCGATTTCAGGTTTGCTTTGTGATGCACGCATGTTCAAAATCTCGCATTCATAATAAAGCTTATCACCTGGGCGAACCGGGCGATGCCATTGCATTTTCTCAATAGACCGACCGATCATTCCGCCTTCAATCGGGGGTAGGGCTTTGATCAACAGGTTCATGGACATCGCTGCCGTATGCCAGCCGCTGGCGCAAAGGCCGCCAAAGATCGTCTTTTTCGCCGCTTCATTATCAAGGTGAAAGGGCTGGGGGTCATACTTTCCGGCAAACTCTTTAATTTCCGCCTCGGTCACTTCGTAAGGGCCAGCTGAAAAGGTGTCACCCGTTTTAAAATCTTCATAATAGTGTGTTTTCATCTTTATCTTGGCCTTATTTCAATATTGTCAGGAACATTCCGTGTAAACATCCGTTAGACTATACGATATGAAAGCGCTTCTGAAAATACTTGGGATTTTTATTTTAATTATTGCCTTCGCCGTTGGTGCGAGCATCCTTCTTTTGCCCAAAGAACGGATTATTGAAGAGGTGAAAACCGCCTTTCGTGACCAGACAGGGCGCACTTTGGATTTCAGCAATGACGTCAGCCTCAGTTTTTATCCCAAAGCAGGCATCATTATAAAAGATGTATCGCTTGATAACGCGCAATGGGCGACAGCCGATCATATGGTCAATGTCAAACAAGCTGAAGTTATTTTGGCGTTGCGCCCTCTATTGAATAAAGAAATTGTGGTTGAACGCTTTGTTTTGGAAAGCCCCGTCATCAGACTGGAGCGCGCGGAAAACGGGCGTGCAAACTGGGAATTCAACAGACGCGAAAACACTTCCGCCGCAGTTGCCGCTGACACCACAATGAATGCAGGTGCGGATGTCGGTACAAATGCACAAACGCAACAAGCCGAAGATCAGACAAGCGTGATGGAAACCGCCGGGATTAATAGCGCAAAGCTAAAACCCAACTTGATTGAGATCCGTAATGGCAAGGTTATCTACCGCAACGACGCTAAACAGGTCATTGAAGAAGTCCAAGACATCGACCTTTTGCTAAATATTCCTGACCTGAAAGGCAAAGCAGATTTAGACGGGGATATGACATTTAAGGGTGAGGAATTCACACTGGATGCAACTCTAGATGATGTGCAGGCATTGCTGAGCGGCAAAGCCACGCCCGCAACCCTTGATCTTACGAGTGTGCCCATAGATATCATCTTTGAAGGACGCTATAGCCCAAAAGAAAAATACCTTCTGGACGGCAATCTGGATACGTCCGTCCGCTCTCTCACACGAATTGCGCAATTAACAGGTGTGAATGTGAACAGGATTGCTCTTCCTTTTGACAGTTTTGAAATGAAGATGCAAGGACGCGCAGGTTTGCAAGATTTGATTTATGATGCTTTTAACTTTCAAGGTCGTGGAATTAATGTTTCGGGCAAGGGGCGCGTTAGCTTTGCGGATGAAAAACCCTTCTTTGGCGGAACATATAATTTTGACCATATAGATATTAACCGCTTTATCACGGCACCTGAAAAAACCCCCGTACAGTCTGAAAAATTGCCAGTAGGGGGCGATCAAAAGGCAGGAGCCTTGGCAGAGTCAGGTGACGAATGGAGTGATGCACCTATAAATTACAAGTTTTTGCGTGCCATCAACACAAACATTACGGCCTACGTTGAAAAATATACCTACGACGGCATTACATTTGGGCCTAATACCTTGCAATTGGAAATTAAAGATCAGGCAATGGAAATCAATATTTCCGACACGCCCATATTTGGCGGAACATTAAATCAGACAACAATTTTAGAAACTGGTGTAAATCCGCCGACAATTCGCGTAAATGCAAAAATGAAGAATATTCAGGCGCGCGATGCTTTTAGTTATCTGGCCGATTACGACCGTTTGAGCGGCAAGATGGATGCAACCTTGTTTAATGTAACGGCAAACGCCCGTTCCTTAAAATCCATCGCTGACAGTTTGGCAGGTACAGTCGATTACATGTTCAAAGACGGGGAAATTCGCGGTGTAAACGTTATTGAATGGGCCAAAGCCTTTCAAAACCGTTATGCCAATATCAACCCAAGTTATGAAGCGACCCCGTTCGTAAGCCTGAATGGGACTTTTAACGTTGCAAACGGGATTGTCAGAAACGGCAATATGAAATTACGCGGGCCGCTGGCGAATGCCAACGGAAGTGGTTTGATCAATATTGGCGAAAAGACGCTGAACTATGACATCAATGTGACATTGCTTGAAACCAATGCAGATGTGCCGACCGGCGTTTCCATGCCCTTTGACGTTATTGGCCCTTGGAGTAAGCCGAAAATTCGGCCTGATATTTCCAACCTGATTCAAAATACGATTAAAAATCCTGAACAGGCGCGCGAACAACTGCGCGGCTTAAAAGAAACGGGCAAAGCTTTGGAAGATGAATTGAATAACAATAAAAACGTCAAAGCGATCAAAGATTTGATAAAATCGTTTTAATTCCATTGGGGGTTGGGGTTATAATCGCCTGTATGACAACCTTTGGACAGGGCTATGAAACAGAGCAACCCGATTGAGCGGTTTTTCGAATATAAGGCTAAATTCTTCAATTATTTGCTGAATGCAACTGATGTACACACCATTCCATGGTGGAAGCGTATGGCGCTTAAAGTTGTGCGCATTGTTACAGCCGTTTTGCGTGACTTAAGCGACGGACAATTAAACATGCGTGCGATGAGTTTGGTATATACAACGCTCTTGTCGTTTGTTCCGCTTTTGGCCATCAGCTTTTCTGTTTTGAAGGGGTTTGGTGTTCATAACCAGATTGAGCCTTTCTTATTAAATATTATGGAGCCATTGGGGGAAGAACGCTTTCAACTGGTGCCACGCATTATCGGGTTTGTCGATAATATTGAAGTCGGTGTTTTGGGCGTCGTTGGTATTGCGATCTTGTTCTATACCGTTATTGCGCTGATGACCAAAATTGAACGGTCTTTCAACTACACTTGGAACGTTACAGAGACCCGGGGGTTTGCTGCACGCTTTGCAGATTATCTGACGGTTCTTTTAATTGGCCCCATCCTGATATTCATATCTATCGGTTTGACAACAGCTCTTCGTGAATCCCATATGATTGTCAATTTGACTTTGATGGAATCGACGGGCCCGCTTGTTGAGTGGCTGTTCATCATTATTCCTTTTCTGCTGCTAGCGGGCGCTTTTGCCTTTATTTATATCTTTATGCCAAATACCAAGGTTGAGCCCGTACCTGCATTGGTCGGGGGGACTGTAACCGCTGTTTTGTGGAAGTTATTGGGTGTTGCTTTTGCTCTCATCGTTGACGGGTCATCAAACTATTCCGCGATATATTCGGCCTTTGCCACGCTGATCTTTTTTATGATCTGGCTATATGCAGGATGGCTTGTCCTGTTGGTGGGGGCGTGCATTTCCTATTACGTCCAAAACCCAAGCAATGTTTTGATTTCCCGCGAACGCCTGTTTATGAGTAACGAAATGCGTGAACGCTTGGGGCTCAGCATCATTGGGCGCGTCGCTATCAATCACTATTCCGAAAGCCCGCAATCCATAACAGTAGAAACGCTTGCCGATACCCTTAAACTGCCAATCCGTGTTGTGCACAGATGCGTGTCCATGTTACGGGATCAGGGAATATTGGTTCAAAACGGGGAAAAACCCTTTGGTCTGCTTCCAGCTAAACCATTTGATAACCTGACGCTAGCCGATGTTTTGATTGCAATTCGCTCGGCTGAAACCGAACGTGGTTTCATCACCTCTCGCGCAAATACGGAAATTAAAGTGCTGGAAACAATGGGGCGCATTGATGAGAGCTACCGGGTTAACTTTGACAATCTCACCGTGCGTGATTGGGCGTTGGAAAAGCCGGAATTGGTGAAAAAGCGAAGCGCATCAAAACCCAAGGCCAAAAAAACCAAAAAATCGAAAACAAAGAAAACGTCATGACCAATCATCCCCGCTACACAACAGATGAAATGGCTGACGTATGGTCAGACAAGACCCGGTTTGAAAATATGCTCAAGGTTGAGGTCGCAGCCGCAAAATCCATGGCCGATCATGGAATTATTCCACCAGACGCGGCTGATGCCATTGTCAATGGCGCAGGTTTTGATATGAAGCGCCTGCGCGAGATTGAGGGGGAAACCCGGCATGAGACCATCGCATTTTTGACCGCTGTTAAGGAAAACATAGGTGATGCGGCGCGTTATCTTCATTACGGGATGACATCCTCGGACGTTTTGGATACAGCGCTATCTCTACAGCTGCAACAATCCACCGTTCTGATCCGCAAGGCTTTAATCACATTGTTAACGGCATTGTATTCACAGATCCAAAAACACCGAACAACGCCATGCATTGGACGCAGTCATGGAATTCATGCCGAGCCTACGACCTTCGGGCTAAAGCTTGCCGGTCATTATGCGGCATTTGCACGTAATTTGGCGCGCTTGGACGTCGCGGCCAAAGAGGTCTGTGTGTGTCAATTGTCCGGCGCCGTTGGAACATTCCCCATTTTGCCGCCAGAAATAGAAGAAGGCGTAGCCGATGCGCTTGGTCTTGCGGTTGAGCCTGTATCAACGCAGGTGATCCCACGTGACCGCCACGCGGCGTATTTTTCTGCGCTGGCCTTGATTGCGGGTAGCATTGAAAACTTAGCAACTGAAATCCGTCACCTGCAAAGGACAGAAGTTCTGGAGGTTGAGGAGGCGTTTCGCAAAGGGCAAAAGGGATCATCTGCCATGCCGCATAAGAAAAACCCGATCCTGTCGGAGAACCTGACGGGCCTTGCACGTATTGTCCGCAGTACTGTTGTGCCCGCTTTGGAAAACCAGA
>CAXGXG010000077.1:0-6965 GCA_964013525.1 uncultured Alphaproteobacteria bacterium
GAAATCTAATAGAAAAAAAATGGACTCTGATATGCAGGATTTTGCTAATCGTATAGACTACGCTTGCAAGGCTGTAGGTAATGCTGGAATTCTTGCTGAATTAACTGGTATTTCTGAGAGAGCTATTAGCAAATATCGTAATGGTGAAACTGATCCATCTAGAGCAAATCTCGTTTTGATCGCTAACGCCGCTAAAATTGATATTGGGTGGTTAGCCTCCGGGAAAGGTGACTTAAGTTTGAACGTTAAGTCACATGATAGTGAATATGTTTCTGTTCCTATCATGCATGCAAAGGCGAGCGCAGGCGACGGCGTATTGGCGGAAAATGAAGGCGCAACAGATTTTATAAAGTTCAGTAAACATTGGCTTACCAGCACATATTTTGTGAATCCGGCAGATGTATTCCTCATGCAGACTGAAGGCGATTCAATGATCCCGACGATTATGGCTGGGGAAATAATTTTAATTAAAAAATATCGTCAAAATGGTAAACCCAGTGATGGTATTTATGTCGTGAGGATTGAGGGTGCCGTTAATGTAAAACGCCTTCAGTTTTTGCCAGGCAATATCGTTCGGGTCTCCAGTGACAATCAAGCATATGCGCCATATGATTTGGAATTAAATGATGGGTTAGACTTTCAATTAATAGGTAGAGTTTTATCCTGTATAAGAACAATTTAAGGGGGATTCAATGTCAAGGTTGTTTAATTGTAAGGATTGCGATAAAGAAATCAGCCCCTCTGCAAAATCCTGCCCTAATTGTGGACGTAAAATAAAATTAGAGGATATTCCGTTTTCTAAAATGGATGTAAGTCAAAAAATTAGGGTGATAGCAACTAGCTTGTTTTCCTTAGCAATACTGTATGTTTTGGCGAATATTTTCTTTTTTAATAATGATGCACCACAAAAAGAAGTTTTAAGTTTGGATAAAAAATCTGAAGTTATTAGTCTAATAAAAAACGAAAATCTTACCAAGATAAAGGATTTGTTTTGGTCGAAAGATGAAAACATTTTAAATATAATAGTTAATGATGACGGTACAAATAGACGGGGTTACGCTATATCCATGTGCGAAATTATTAGATCGGGTGGGATTGAAGCGTTAAATGTAGATATACATATTATTGATAATAAATCATGGGTTTCAAATAAAGATTTTAAAATTTTGGGCATTCATAAATGTGAGATAGATTAAGTTATTTCTTTCATTGACTGGTGACAGTTTAATATTCCTAGTATAGATATAAAAAACCTAAAATCATTAATTATCAACGGTTTAATAACTGTAACCCAATTTTTTAAGTGTCACCCTAAGAAATTTATAATAATACGATAAAATTAACATCAAGAGCATGTCGTATGGGGATTCTAGAAGCTAGAATATAAATGATCTTAGGCCATTCTAAATGTCCTTCTTGCTGTTTTTTGCTGTTTTTGGCCAATCCTAAATGTCTTTTTTAATTGACGTTTAAATGCGTTTTAAGAGCCTTTAAAATTTCCTTGGCAAAACCACGACCCCGCATGAATAGGGCATCAGCGTCCCAATATATCCCGTTAAATCCTACTTTATCCCGCCTCTTTTGGATATAAAGCCTTTAGGCCACACTAACTGTCGGGTTACAGTTGGGCCTGCATTAAAAGCAGCCGCGCTTATGCATGACTTGTTGGAAGACATTCCCGGCTGGACCGCCGAAGACCTGGCCGAGATCGGTTTTTCCGCGCGCACAATCAAAGCTGTGCAAGCGGTAACGAAAAAACCCGGTGGTGAAAAATATTTTGATGCCATGATGCGCCTTAGCCACAATTCAGACGGAATTGAAATTAAACGCAGTGACCTGTGTGACAATTCAAACCTTTTGGGCCTGACACGCCTTCCGAATATCAAAGATTTTAACCGCGTTGCGAAATATTTCCTTGCTGATAAATACTTGCAGGATGTACAGGAAAAAAACTGCGCGCCGGGCACCAATGTTCTGGAATGGATGCAAACGAAACCAAACGAACAGCAAAGCGCATATATCGTACGCCAAAATATCACTCTTTGAAAACCTGTCTTGAATTAAGACCGACTGTCCTATGCGTGAATGTGCCCACGCTTTGACAGGATCACGGCAATCGGCTGTGTCGTTTGGAATTGCGCCAGAACAATCATGACGATCACCATAATCGGGATCGATAGGAACATCCCCGGAATCCCCCAGATCAAGCCCCACATCGCCAGTGACAAAAGAATGACAAGCGGGCTGAGGTTTAGCGTATCACCCATCATCTTGGGATCTAGAAAATTCCCGATCGTCAGCTGAATCATGCTAAGCCCGATAGAAGTCACCACAAACGGTGTATAGGTATCAAACTGGACAAGCGTCAATAACGCAGGGAAAACAATTCCTGCCAGGGAACCGATCATCGGGATAAAATTCAAAAAGAAAATAATCAACCCCCAAAAGGCAGCAAAGTCGACTCCTACCCATTTCAGGACCAAATAACTCAGCGCACCGGTCAGGGCGCTCATCAATGTTTTCACGCCCAAATAAAGACGAATTTTGGAATCGATGTTGGCCAAAATGGCACGTACCCGCGATTCTTGGCGGTCATCATCAATCATGCGGGCAATTTTTTCGCTGAAAGTCCGTTGTTCAATCAATAGGAATGCAACATAAACGATGACAATAATGGTCTTGCCGATAATACCGGTAAAGACGCGCGCCAACCCTCCTGCCATATTGCCAAGGTCAATATACTGCGTAATCTGATTGATTGTGGGACCGGCATCCAGATTAAATTCTGCCAAAAGCCCGATGAACATCGCCTCCAGGTTGGCCTGATACGTGGGGGCAGCGCTTACAACCTGGGCCATATTGTCACTGATCAAATCAATGACACCCCATATCCCTGCCCCCAACGTCAGAATCGCTACGAAAAAACACAGGCGCAGCGGAATTCGGTAGGTTCCCAAATGAAAATGGTGATACCACTTCGCCAGCGCATTGATCAGATACCAAACGCCGACAGCAATAATCAAAGGCACCAAAATGCTGCGCCCGACATTTAACACATAAAAGACCAGGCACAGGACAATAAATCCG
This sequence comes from uncultured Alphaproteobacteria bacterium, assembly GCA_964013525.1. Lineage (GTDB taxonomy): Bacteria > Pseudomonadota > Alphaproteobacteria > Micavibrionales > CSBR16-224 > CATLPD01. The sequence continues at coordinate 3,088 of CAXGXG010000077.1, forward strand.
AGCGCTATGTGAACATATCTATCTTTGACGGGCTGTACAATTCTCATACCTTTCAGTGTAAACAAACTTCACGTGAAGCGCGATAGAAAATGTAAAACCCGCCTAAGAGATTCAGCATAAAAAGACGGGCAAACATTGAAATTAAAACGATTGCATGTTATGTTAAATGGAGCTTTACGAGATCCGAGGGATGATATGAAATTGGAAGATTTTAAGGATGGCGCACTTATGGCCGCCTTTACCGGTGCCACAGCTGCCCTTGGCGTTTCAGCAGTTGTTGGGCCAACCGCCATGCTTCACGGGGAAAAAGCGTCTCAAGCGGCGGAAATGGCTTTAAATTACGGCGCCGTTGCCGGCCTTAGCCTTTTTGCAACAGGCCTAACAGCTATGTTGGGAATCTCTGCCGTATTTGGCGCGATCCATAAGGTTGACGATATGCTATATACCCGCCAATTAAAACAGAAAAACATCCCTTCCGCTTGAACTTCTGGTGATAACAGATAATATCTTTGCATATCTTTTTGCAAAGGGCTTTATATGTCACGAGACTTAAAACATACGCCTCTATATGATTTGCACCTTTCGCGAGGCGCGAAAATGGTTGGCTTTGCCGGATATGCGATGCCGGTTCAATACGAAGGCATGGGGGTGATGAAAGAACATCTTCACACGCGTCAAAATGCCGGCCTTTTTGATGTTTCCCACATGGGACAGGTTTATATCAGCAGTGCTAATTTTGATCCTGCCGATGCCCTTGAACAGATCATCCCTTCTGACTTAAAAACAATGAAGCCGGGTCATATGCGCTATAGCGTTCTATTGAATGATCAGGGCGGCATCATTGATGACCTGATCATAACACGCCTGACAGAAAACAGCTTTTATTTGGTTTTAAATGCATCTCGCATTAAAGAAGATCTTGCTGCACTAGACGCCCTGAAATCCGGCGACTTGGTGATTGAGCATGACACCGCCCGTATTTTGGTTGCCATCCAGGGACCGAAGGCTGAGGCCGTGTTGCGCGACATTTTCCCGGCGGCAGCGAAACTTTCTTTTATGCAGGCCACACTTATTAATCAGGATGGCCACGATATCATCATCAGCCGCAGCGGATATACGGGCGAGGATGGTTTTGAAATCTCGCTCCCGCACCCGATGGAAGGCGATGACCTGAAACGCATCTTGGATCATCCGGATGTCCGCATGATTGGCTTGGGCGCGCGTGATTCCCTACGCCTGGAAGCCGGGCTGTGCCTGTATGGCCATGATTTGAATGAAGAGATCACACCCATTGAGGCCGGCCTGAACTGGGTGATCCAGAAAAACAGACGCGCCGCTGCCGATTTTGCCGGCGCCAAAAAGATTCTCAAACAAATTGAGGATAAGCCCGCGATCAAGCGTGTAGGTTTGATTCCTGATGGGCGCGCACCATTGCGTGAGGGTGTCACGATTGTAAATGATAACGAAGAAACCGTTGGACACATCACCAGCGGTACCTTTTCCCCATGCCTTGAAAAGCCGATTGCCATGGGATACATCCAAAATGAATACGCAAAAAACGATGCGGATATCTATGCCCTATTGCGGGGCAAGAAAATTCCCGTTACCGTAACGAAATTGCCTTTTGTAGAATCAAACACAAAAAAATAAAGGGGTTTATGATGAGCATTTATTTTACTGAAGATCACGAATACATCCGCATATCCGGCGACACAGGCACCGTTGGTATTTCCGACTATGCACAAGGGCAGCTGGGCGATGTCGTTTATGTTGAATTGCCAGAGGTCGGCGCACAGTTTGATCAGGCAGACGAAACGGGCGTGATTGAATCTGTTAAAGTGGCCAGTGAGATTTATTCCCCCGTCAGTGGTGAAATCATTGAGATTAACGAAGCATTGGGGGATTCCCCTTCATTGGTGAATGATGATCCCGAAGGTGACGGCTGGCTCTATAAAATCAAACTGCATGATGATGCGGAGCTTTCCGGATTAAAGGACGAAGATGAATATGCTGATCACATCAGTAACCTCTCCTAATTGAAAGAACTGATATGACCGCAAAACTGCAGGAACCTGATTTTATCCACCGTCACATCGGCCCGCGCACGCATGACATACAGGACATGTTGCGCACATTAGGGTACGAGAGCTTGGACGACCTTATGAAAGATGTCGTACCTGCAGATATTTACGATCCCTCCCCTATGCAAATCGGAACACCATTATCCGAGCGGGCGGCCCTTGATAAACTCAAACAGATCGCCGAAAAAAACACATTGGCCAAAAACTATATCGGCCAAGGGTATTACGGGACGATCACCCCGCCTGTTATTCAGCGTAACTTGCTTGAAAACCCGGGCTGGTATACAGCCTACACCCCCTACCAGCCTGAAATTTCACAAGGACGGCTTGAAGCGCTTGTGAATTTTCAACAGATGGTTATTGACCTGACGGCCATGGAAATCGCCAATGCGTCTTTGCTGGATGAGGCCACCGCCGCGGCCGAGGCTATGTTACTGGCACAACGTCAATCCAAATCAAAGTCAGATGTTTTTCTGGTCGCGGATACGGTTTTCCCGCAGACCCGCGATGTCTTAACCGCGCGCGCTGAACCTTTGGGTATCACAGTAAAAATCATGCCGCCCATGGAAATGGTTGGGCAGGATTGTTTCGGCTTTCTTTTGCAGTATCCTGATGCCAGAGGTTCTGTCACAGATTATGCAGACATTGTCGAACCATTAAAAGCAAACGGCGCGCTTTGCTGTGTGGCCAGTGACCTTATGGCCTTAACATTGCTGAAGCCGCCAGGTGAATGGGGCGCGGATATCGTTTTCGGCTCCAGCCAACGCTTTGGTGTGCCGCTTGGCTTTGGCGGCCCACACGCCGCATTTTTTGCAACACATGATGCTTATAAGCGCAGTGTTCCAGGCCGGATTGTGGGGGTCAGCACGGATCGTCACGGTCAGACGACTTATCGTCTAGCGCTTCAAACACGTGAACAACATATCCGCAGGGACAAAGCGACTAGCAACATTTGTACCGCACAGGTTTTGCTTGCAAATATTGCAGGGATGTATGCTGTCTGGCACGGCGCAGATGGTCTCAAGGGCATTTCAACGCGGATACACGCATTGACCTGCCATCTGGCCAAAGCCTTTGAAAACTCCAGCTTTAATGTTCAAGAGCATTTTTTCGACACTTTGGAAATCACTGGCAGCGGCTCAGAAGACCTGCGACAGAAAGCTTTGGAAAAGGGTATCAACCTTGGCAAAAGCGCATCTGGTGCAACATTGATCAGCATTGATGAAACCACAACCCTTGATGACATCACTGCACTAACAAGAGCCCTTGGGATTGATAAGCCGGGTCTGGAAGAGGCTCTAGACAGCCGCCTTCCCAAAGGCCTTATTCGCGAAAGCGCCTATTTGACACATCCGGTATTTAACCGCTATCGCTCAGAAACGGAAATGATGCGCTATTTAAAGCGGCTGGAAGACAAGGATATTGCTTTAAACCGCAGCATGATCCCGTTGGGATCCTGTACAATGAAATTGAATGCAGCGGCCGAGATGGCTCCCGTCAGCTGGCCGGCCTTTATGGATATGCATCCCTTCGTCCCGGCGGACCAGGCCCGCGGGTATGCGGAACTCATCTCGGATCTGTCTGATGACCTTTGCAAAATCACCGGCTTTTCAGGTGTCTCTCTTCAGCCCAACTCAGGCGCAATGGGAGAATATGCGGGGCTAATGGTGATCCGCGCATGGCACCATGACCGGGGTGATGATCAGCGCAATATTTGTTTGATCCCCCAGTCAGCCCACGGAACCAACCCGGCCAGTGCTGTGATGGCGGGAATGAAGGTCGTTGTTGTCAATTGTG
>CAXGXG010000078.1:0-6940 GCA_964013525.1 uncultured Alphaproteobacteria bacterium
TTGTGCGGTCACTGTGGGCATGGTTGTCATCACACTCATTTTTATGGGAACGCATCTGACTTAGGTCATAGCTTAAATGCTAATAAAAACAAGCAATTCAGCCTGAATTCCTCTATGGTCGCTTCTCAACTTATTTACGGTCTCAAGCGCCCACCTCGTATCTTTGCCTAAGGGCAAAGTGCGTCTAGATTTATCCTTATTATCATAGACTTTTGCCCGATCTAGGCCAGCGGCTTTGCTGGTATTAATTCCTATCAATCGAGCAAAAGAGATAAACTATGAATAAAAAAATACTTACTTTATTAACCTGTACGGCTCTGTTCTCTATGCCGTTACAGAGTAAGGCGCAGAATTTGGAAACAGATTTGTATCCTGTATTCCAAATTGTTTTAGAAAATAATCCCGATATAAAAATGAACCTTGCTTCTATCATGTCTGCTGAAGGACAAGCTCTTCAGGCAGGTCTTCGCCCCAATCCTCAAGCAATTATGGAGCTTGAAAACTTTGGGGGCGATGATGATTTTTCCGGCGTTGATGGCGCTGAATTAACCTTAGGGGTGGAACAGGAAATCGAAATTGCAGGGAAGCGTACATATAGAAAAGATGTCGCAAACTATGCTCTCGCTGCTGCTAAGCAAGAAGCGGTTTCTCAAATTTTGGCGACATTGGCAAGCACGCATCAATCATATGCAGGTTATGTCATCGCTCAAGAAAGACTGAAGCTCGCCGAAAGACGTCTGGCATTAGCTGATAAAACCCATGAGGCCGTTAAGAAGCGTGTGAGTGCAGCAGCAGCTTCTGATATTCAACACACCAAGGTAGATATCGAGCAAAAAGCTGCTGCGATTGAAAAAGCGCAAGCCATAGAAGAATTAGCCTCTGCCAAAGCGCAGCTAGAGCGTATTTTAGCCAGTGGCGTTGATCAAATCAATGAAGGGATTGGTTTTCTTCAGACGGCTTTTGATGTGCCGGAAAAAGAGCAACTGATTAAGGCGCTTGAAAACTTGCCACAAGCTGAAATGATGAAGCTTAAAGAACTGCAGGCGCAAAGCAATATAGAACTGGCCAAGGCTTATGGTGTGCCAAATCCTACAATAGGCTTAGGTATTCGTCGTTTTAACGAAACCGACAGCAATGCATTTATGGCAACACTTTCTATACCAATTCCTATTTCTGATCGTAATCAGGGAAATATAGCTCAGGCGCGCGCCGAACGGATAGTGGCTGAAAATGAAAACAGGTCAACTTTACTGTCACTCAAAGAGGCTTCTGAAAAAGTGTATCAACAGCTCCTTGCGGCATCTCAGGAAGTTAAATCCTATAAAAATGACATTATTCCAAGTGCTCAGAAAGCTTATGAACAGGCCTCTGAAGGTTATAATTCTGGTCGATTCTCCTTTCTAGAGTTATTGGATGCGCAACGAACACTCTATGAGATGCAGGAAGCTCAGCTTGATAGCCTGTTGAAGTTACATCAGGCAAAAGCACAAGCTGATTTTCTTATGAATGCCCATGCGCATTTAATTCAACAAACAATTTCTCTAAAAACAGGAGACCAAAAATGAAACATTACTTTTTAATAGCAGCTTTGCTGAGCTGGTTTATATCCCCGATTGCAATCATCCCAGCCCACGCTCAGGATGTGGATGGACACGCGCATGAAGAATCCCATGAAACGCATGATGAGGCCGAAGGCCATGCGCATGATGATGGAGATGAGCATAACGACCATGGCGAAGAAGCGGACAATCACGATGACCACGGCCATGAAAGTCATGAGCAAAAAGATGAGCATGATAATCACGGTCACGACACCCAAAAATCTGAGGAAGGTCATGAAGAAGGTGAAGATGGACATGGAGAACATGAGGAAGGTAAAGCTGAGATAGCGCCTGAATCTGTTCAGCGCATGGGCATTGTTATTGACAAAGTTTCTCCAGCAAAAGTGGACCAGACAATTCCTCTTACAGGTCGTATTACAATCAATCAAAATACAAAAGCCGATGTAAGAGCGCGTTTTGAGGGGATTGTACGGAGTGTTAAGGTCAATTTGGGGGAACGTGTTGAAAAAGGGCAGGTTCTGGCAGTTATTGAATCGAATGAAAGTCTCCAAGACTATAATGTAACAGCGCCGATTAACGGTGTTATTCTGGAACGTAATACAAATATCGGAGATGTCGCAAATGGTGACGCACTTTTTGTAATTGCAGACCTTTCAGACGTATGGGCAAAATTTCATGTATTTCCCCGTGATGCTGATTATGTACAAAGCGGACAACGTGTTTCTATCCATACGCTCGAAGGCGATAAAACCGCAATGGGCAAAATCGACATGTTGTTTCCTACGGCTGATGAATTAACCCAAACGCAAATTGCCATTATTGTCCTGCCTAATCCAGAACGTATATGGAAGCCAGGTATGACCATAGAGGGAGATGTTAGCATTGCTGTGGCCGAAGCACAGCTTGCCGTTAAGGAAAGTGCTTTACAGAAAATGGAAGAACTTGGGGATGTTGTCTTTATTAAGGAAGGGGATTCATACATTCCTCGTCCTGTAAAAACAGGCCGTAAAAGCGATGGTTATGTTGAAATCATTAGAGGGTTAAAAGCTGGAGAAGCTTATGTTTCCGATGGAAGTTTTATTGTCAAATCAGACATCTTAAAAGCCACTGCGGCTCACTCACATTAAAAATATAATAAGTAATGAAAAGAGAATTCTCATGTTAGAAAATATTGTTTCCCTATCTATACGTCACCGCTGGCTGGTGATGATTGTTGTGCTTTGCTTTTGCGCTCTTGGTATCTACAATTTTAATCGTCTTCCGATTGATGCTGTTCCTGATATCACGAACGTGCAAGTTCAAATTAATACTGAGGCCGCAGGATACTCCCCATTAGAGGTTGAGCAACGTATAACATTTCCGATTGAGACAGTATTGGCAGGCATTCCTAATCTTGACCACACACGCTCATTATCCCGCTATGGCCTTTCACAAGTAACGGTTATTTTTGAAGATGGCACAGATATTTATTTTGCCCGCCAGTTAATCAGTGAAAAGCTTCAGCAAATAAAAAGTGAAGTGCCAGAGGGAATAGAGCCAATTATGGGGCCTGTTTCAACAGGACTTGGAGAGATCTTTTTCTATACCGTTGAAGCTGAAGAAGGTGCGAAGAAAGAAGATGGTTCAGCTTACACCCCGATGGATTTATTAACCATACAGGAATGGATCATTGTGCCGCAGCTCCGTAATTTAAAAGGTGTGGTTGAGGTCAATACGATTGGTGGGTATGAGCAACAATTCCACGTCACACCGTATCCAGAACGCCTGCTTAGCTATGATTTGACGATCCATGATGTTTTAGAATCTCTTGAAAAGAATAATGACAATGTCGGTGCGGGTTATATTGAACGTAACGGGGAGCAATATCTTGTTCGTATTCCGGGCCAAGTTGAGAGCATTGAAGATATAAATAATATTATTCTTGCAAAGCGCGATGAGGTCACCATCCGTATTGGTGATGTTGCCGATGTTAAACTAGGTTCACCTTTGCGTACAGGTGCTGCAACTGAGAACGGACGTGAAGTTGTGCTTGGTACGGCCATGATGTTGATGGGAGAAAACTCGCAGGATGTGGCACAGCGTGTTGGGAAAAAACTGGAAGAGATTGCTTCTAGTTTGCCTGAAGGCGTTGTCACGAATGCAGTTTATGACAGAACAACATTGGTAGAGCGTACAATTAAAACAGTCGAGAAGAACCTTGTTGAAGGCGCTTTGCTTGTCATTGTTATTCTTTTCCTGCTTTTAGGTAATCTAAGAGCTGCTTTGATTACAGCGGCTGTTATTCCAATCTCTATGTTGATGACAATTACAGGCATGGTAGAAAACAAGGTGTCTGGTAATTTGATGAGCCTTGGCGCGCTGGATTTCGGCCTGATTGTTGATGGTGCAGTGATTATCATGGAAAACTGTATTCGGCGGTTTGGTATGGCACAGCATCAACTAGGACGCTTGCTTACCAAAGAAGAACGTTTTGATCTGGCTGCAAAAGCTACAGCAGAAGTCATTAAGCCAAGTATTTTCGGGGTGATTATTATTACGGTTGTTTATTTACCAATTTTTGCCCTAACGGGTGTTGAAGGCAAGATGTTCCATCCTATGGCTTTAACGGTTGTGATGGCATTACTTTCTGCTTTGGTGCTATCGCTTACTTTTGTACCCGCCGCAGTTGCAACATTTATCACAGGCAAGGTTGATGAAAAGGAGGGTCGCATTATCGGAGGCGCTAAAAAGGGTTATGAGCCTTTGTTAAGATTTACGCTACGTCGGCCTTTGCCTATTATTAGTTTTGCGATTGTACTAGTTGTCATCAGCTTATTTGGGGCAACAAGGATGGGAGCAGAGTTTATTCCTTCTCTTGATGAAGGAGATATTGCTATACAGGCTCTTCGCGCGCCAGGAACATCATTGACGCAATCTGTGGAAATGCAGTTTAAACTCGAAGAAGAAGTCATGAAATTTCCTGAAGTGCGAACAATTATAGCACGTATCGGTACGGCGGAAGTTGCAACGGATGCGATGCCACCCAATATTGCTGATATATATGTTTTGCTTAAGCCTCGTGATGAATGGCCAAATCCTGATAAGTTAAAAGCCAATTTGATTGAGGAAATGGAAATTGCGCTTGAGAAGGTGCCAGGTAGTGCCTATGAATTTTCTCAACCCATCGAACTCCGCTTTAATGAACTGATTTCCGGCGTACGAAGCGATCTAGCTGTAAAGATTTATGGCGATGATATGGATCAGCTTTTAGCTTCCGCTCAAGAGATTGAAAAAGTCTTACGTTCAGTTTCTGGAGCAGCAGACGTCAAGGTTGAACAAGTTACAGGACTTCCTACGCTCAGTGTAGTTCCAGACCGTAAACGTCTAGAGCGTTATGGATTAAACGTAGCCGATGTCCAAGAGGTGGTGGAAGTTGCCATGGGCGGTCGTGAAGCCGGTGTTCTTTATGAGGGGGATCGACGCTTTGACATTGTAGTGCGCTTGCCAGAACATTTACGCAGCAATATCGAAAGCTTGGAAAGGTTGCCTGTACCGCTACCCCTTGCAGAAATGGAAGGAGCTGATAGCAGGCCTGATTATGTTCCTCTTAAAGAGGTCGCAGATCTTAACATTGCTTTTGGTCCAGCACAGATTAGCCGTGAAAATGCCAAACGTCGTATTACTGTAACAGCTAATGTTAGAGAGCGAGATCTTGGTAGCTTTGTAGCTGAACTTCAAGAGGCGGTAAAAACTCAAGTAAGCCTCCCTTCTGGATATTGGGTTGAATATGGCGGTACGTTTGAGCAACTTATCTCTGCCAAAACAAGACTGATGATTGTTGTTCCTATAGCGCTAGCTCTGATTTTTGGATTGCTATTTATGGCGTTTAATTCTGCCCGTGCCGCTTTGGTTATTTTCTCAGGTGTCCCGCTGGCATTAACGGGAGGAATTGCTGCTTTGATGCTTCGTGATATACCTCTATCTATTTCAGCAGGGGTTGGTTTTATTGCCCTGTCTGGTGTTGCAGTCTTGAACGGTGTTGTGATGATCTCCTTCATTCGTGATTTGCAAGCTAGCGGCAAAGCTCTCGATGAGGCAATTATTGAAGGGGCTTTGACTCGTCTGAGACCTGTTCTGATGACAGCACTTGTGGCCTCTCTTGGATTCGTTCCGATGGCCTTTAATGTGGGCGCTGGGTCTGAAGTGCAAAGGCCATTAGCAACGGTTGTTATTGGTGGAATTATATCCTCTACCATCTTGACGTTGTTAGTTTTGCCAGCTTTATATAAATTCTTTCCTGGTAAGAATTTCTTGAAAAACCGCAGAAGAAGAAAGAGTGTTCAACATGGGGCATAGTCACCACCATGGCGACCCTTCTCAAATAGGCGAACGCCGTCTTTGGTGGGCCGTTTCCGCCAATATATTGCTGACGGTTGCACAGGTGATTGGGGGAATCCTATCCGGTTCCCTCTCACTTGTCGCCGATGCACTGCATAATTTCAGTGATGCTGCTTCACTCCTTATAGCATTGGTGGCAATCCGAATTGGTCGAAAACCACCTGATCAGTTCAAAACATTCGGCTATAAACGCGCGGAAACCGTGGCGGCGCTCATCAATTTGACCACGCTTATCATTATTGGCCTTTATCTGTGTTATGAGGCGATAAAGCGTTTCATTACGCCGGAACCGGTGGCAGGCTGGACGGTGGTTATCGTCGCTGGAATTGCATTAGCCGTTGATGTTTTTACCGCATTGCTTACTTACAGGCAGTCTAAAACCAGCATGAATATTAAGGCTGCTTTTCTTCATAATGTAACGGATGCGATGGCCTCAGTCGGTGTGATTATCACCGGAACGCTTATTTTGCTGTATGGCTGGGTCTGGACTGATGCGGCCATGACGCTCATTATTTCCGGCTATGTGCTGTGGCAGGGTTTTACCCAAATCCCGAAAGTTATTCATCTTTTGATGGAGGGCGCACCCGATGGTTTAAGCCTAGAGGATATAAGATCATCGATGGAAAAAGTTGATGGCGTAAATAATGTTCATCATGTGCATGTTTGGCAACTGGACGAACACCGCAACGCATTAGAGGCTCATGTTGTATTGGAAGAGAGTATTGACATGGATACGCTCAAAATCCGTCTTAAAAAGTTACTACACGATCAATTTGAAATAGAACATTCTACTCTTGAGTTTGAGTATAAAAAGTGTTCGCGAACATTTTAGGAGCGGACAGGACGAACAAAATCGCCTAGTCTAATCAATACAATCGCCGGAATTGTACCGCAAAGCCACGCAACCATTGACCATGGGCGTGGCTTTTGCTTTTTCCCTTCCCTGTTATAGCAAAAAGGTACTTCCGGAGATTGAACCCTATGCGGCGGGCTTAGGCGCA
>CAXGXG010000079.1:0-6938 GCA_964013525.1 uncultured Alphaproteobacteria bacterium
ATGCGGATCAGAATCGTTTGTGCCGTTTGGTCTCGATCGATCCCGAATTAAACGCGACAACACCTGAACATCAACTGCGCGCTGCCGTTTACCGAAATGATCCCGATTATGTCCGCAGCGCTGTTTTATTAAACGCGGCCAAGACAGCCCACGACCCTTTTCATGTACGTAAAACCATTGAGGCCATCAACAAAATTCGGCTGCCCGCCTTCCCCCTGACCGGCAAAGATGCCATAGAGCAAGGCCTGAAGCCCGGCCCTGAAATCGGCGATGTTCTATCCCGGGTTGAGGACTGGTGGATTGCGCAGGATTTTCTGCCTGGACGCATGGAAGCCCTGAAAAAGCTCAAAACCCTGATTGATCAAAATTGACATTTGACCCGTCAATCTCTATGATCTGGTTATGTCATCCGATCCGAATATCCGCTTTCTGAACAGCCGTCTTTATGATGATGTCGCAGAAAAAAAGCTCATGAAAAATCTGTTTCATGCTGTTGTCGAGCGCGACTTAGCGCGGTTCAAAAAATTGGTTGAACAAACGGATACGGCCATGTCAGTTCTGACCAATCGTGAAACTTACAAATACAGTGGTGAGGTTTCCTTGGGCAGACGTTTGGACCTTTTTGGCCTGATAGGCTATGTCGGTGATAAGAATTTTATCAATCACGCTTTCGAGATTTTTCCAAAACAAAACAATATGCATAAAACCGCCTCACGCCTCTTGGCGGGCGCCCAGCTCAATCCCGAAAACGCGGATGCACCTGCCTATATTTACGAGACAGCGGAACTGCCCGCATCTTATGCCATCGCCAATGACTTTGCCACTGTGATCAAGGCGCGCCATTATCCGTTTTTAAGCTATCTGATTGCGAAGGGTGCAAACCCGATGATTGGCGACGTTCGCGGCAACCGTCCGGCTTTGATCGGCGCGGCCAATCTTGCAGACGAAGAAGCGTTAGATATCATTTCAAAATCAAAGCATTTCACAGCCAGCCTAGCGGATCTGGATTCTGTAGATGGGTTCCCCATTGATGACGAGATTAAACCCCTGATCCTTCCGCATTTAAAGCGTAATGACGGCATGCGCGTTTTAAGGAAATTTGAAACAGCTTTTAAAAGCGCTTACGAAAAAGAGAACAGCAGCCTCAAAGCTTTAAAGGATATGACGCTCAAGCTTAAAGAGCGTCCAGGTGATGATGAAATTCAGTACTATATCAGCGGTCCGCTTTATGCGGCTGTAATTGGCGATATTGATCATCTGGTAAAACTTTATAGACGGGATAAACACCCCATTTCTGCTGAAGACCTCTATGCAAAAAATGAAAATGATTTGTGCATAATGGATTTTGTGCAGGTGATGGGCTTAGCAAGCTGTTCAACAAAGCTGTATGGCGCAACGACCCGCGTGGAATGACCCAATTGTTTAATGCTTTGGCGCCTGTTGATCAGTGGCGTGCGCGCCCGTCCTATGAGGCCGCGTGCGAAGCCTTACCCCACACTGGCAAACAATTACGCGCACGGGTTATGAAGGCCCATACATCTCCGCTCACTCTGCGTCGCCGCTAAGTTTTAAGCTTCCACAGTTTTTTTTTAAAGGCGTCCGGTCTTAATCAGCTTGGGCAACTTACCAGATAACCCCATGGCTTGCTTTTCAAAGAAACGTTTTGCCGGCGGGATTTTATTGATAATACCAAGGCCCGTTGTTCGCAATGCGCGGACAGGTGCCAGGTCATTGGAAAACAAACGGTTCAAACCATCTGTAACGACGGCCATCGTCAAATTATCGCGGCGACGCCAATTCTCATAGCGCTCAAGAACACTTAGGCTGCCCTTGGCCAGGCCCAAATCGCGCGCTTCAGTCAGAACTTCGGCCAGGCATGCAATATCCCGCAGGCTCAGGTTCAGGCCCTGCCCCGCAATCGGATGGATACGGTGGGCCGCTTCTGCAACCAGCGCCATATTTGGTACGACATAGGATTTGGCATGACACAGGTTGAGCGAGAAGCTCTGCGGTTTTGTCACCGCTTTGACAGCGCCCAATTGCCCTTCAAATTTTATGTTCAGCATCTCATTAAATTCATCATCCGACAGCCCCAAAATCTGGTCGCTGTCCCCGCCGTGTTCTGTCCATACCAATGACGACCTATGCTGGCCGTTTTCATCATCGGTCATCGGCAAAATGGCAAAAGGCCCTGCAGGCAGAAAATGTTCAACTGCAATGTTTTCGTGGTCCAATTCGTGACCGACTGTGCAAACAATCGCCGTTTGATCGTAGGACCAATCACGGGTCTTGATGTCCGCCCACTGACGGCAAGCGGACTGAACACCGTCAGCCGCAATCACAAGATCCGCATGTAAGGCCTCACCTGTTGACAGTTGAAGTGTAATCCCATCTGCCTGCGGGCGCGAGAGTTTTGAAACCGTCGTTCCCGTTAAATAGGTAATATTTTCGGACGCCTCGACACGGTTAATCAGCGCACGGCGCAAACGGTAATTTTCGATGATCCAGCCAAAGTCGCCCATGCCCGTTTCAATAGAATCAAAATGCAGGAATTTTGGAGAGTCCCCATCTGCCACGCGAATTTGTTCGATGGGGCATGCCTGATCGCTGATTTCATCCCACAAACCGATGGCATCATAAAGGCGTCTGGACCCGGCAGAAATGGCGGTTGTTCGCCCATCAAATGTTTCTGTCGCCTGATCCGTCGGGATATCGCGGTCAATGCAATGGGCCTTGATTCCATAGGCATCCAGAACCGCCGCCATTGTCAAGCCGCCCAATCCGCCGCCAACGATTGCAATTTCAACCTTTTCAATTTTCATGGTGTTTTGCTTTTCCTGCGTCATAGGTTTCTGGCCTTTATTCCCATTTTATCTGATCATCACATTAGCAACTGTTCACTCTCAGGACAATTGCATTCAGTATTATATATAACGGCCGACGGTTTTGAAAACCTCACCACCCATTCCGGATTTGAATCGTGTGATCCCCTCGGCATCATCTGGATCAATTCCCCCAAGGTCCAATGACTTAACACCCGCCTGCTTCAAATAGGATACAGCCTGCCACAATAATAAATAATGCGCGTTCGTATCACGTCCATCGATATTTGACCATCCGATTTGATAGGTTGCCGCGGGGCCGTGACACCAGATATAAATCTCCGCACAGGGCTTTCCATTATTTTCAGCGCTAAAGATAATGCTGTGGTCTGCGCTCCCCTTAAAACTCTCCATCGCACGGATAAATTTGGGCGACGGGCCTGCATACCCTTTGCCCGCACGGTCTTTGGTATAATGGAAAAGTAAATGTTCCAGATTTTTAGCATCCGGATCCGCATAAATTTTAAGGCCCGAGCGCTCAGCTTTGCCCAGCGCGTTTCGCCAACTCTTTTTCATTTTCGCTCTTAGAGAATCAAGCTCGCAGCGCAGGTCCAGCCAAATGGTTTGATAGCCATCTACCTTCTTTTCAAACCCCGCATCACTCATCATTTGCAAATTCTTTCGGCTTTCTACGGCTTCGGGCAAAATATGCCGCCGCGTGCCAAATTTTTTGGGGTAAACACGGTTTATCTGACGCCAAAATTCTGCCCGCTGTTCATCTGATACATTCGACAGCCACAACGGTCCACGGTCAATCCGTATTCGCAAATAAAAGGCCAGCTTAAAAACTTGAACCTGAACCAAACCCAAAACGCGCATCGTATCCGCGTCCTTGATCACGCCGAAGCGGGTCTGCATCGCATGCTTTTTTCGCATCGTTTTTGCATAAGCATAAGATTGGACGAGATTTGTGCGATCAATCTGATCATAGATTGAATACCATGAATCGACAGACGCCAGATCCCATTCAATCACAATATGCATATTGGCAGGGCTGGCGTCAGTTTGTGTCGGTTCGGTTTTCACCGCATTCAATATTTTTAAGCTTTGGGACGGAAAGGTTTCACCGGAAGTTCACCCGCAATAGGGTCATCATCCGTCATCTCAATCATACCGTCATCTGTCAGGGCAAAACGTGCAGCAAACAGGGCGTCACCATAAAGGACCAGCGCGCTTGCAATATATTGACCTTTATCATCCTTGCCTTCGAATGTGGCCGGGTTAATGGCTCCTTCGATGACTTTGCGTGTAGCATCGTCCAGACGGCTTTGGTCAATGGCCGGGTCCTGAACATCTTCCAAAATCAGGAACGGGCCTTCGTCACCGTGTACGAAAAAACAGAAGAAACGCAGGTAGTCCAAAACATTGTTTTCGTTCAGCTTGATCGGCCCGGCCTCGTTGGCATCATGGATGGGCGCGCTGGTACCATCCAAATGGAACATCTGCCCTTGCTTAGCCAGGAACCAAAATGGTCCGACATCCGCACCCCATGCTGTGTCGCTAACACGAACCAGCGCAATGTTTGCATAGAATGGCAATTGCCCCCATTCAACCTTGACCGTTTCTGCGTTTGCAGTGTGCTTGCCGCTGATCGGATTAACGGACTTTAAAAACGGTTGAACTTCGTTTCCGGTTACGGCCTGCCATTTAATTTTATCGTACATTTAAAAACCTTTGTTTTTTACGTCGTTTGAAACCTCGACAAAGATTGTCACGCCTCAAGCTTAATTTCAAGTTAATTGTGGGTCGCGTTTTTGACAAGCGCGCCCAAAAACGCGCTGCATTTTTCCATTTCGGACACGGCAATAAATTCATCCGCTTTGTGCGCCTGTTCAATACTGCCAGGCCCGCAGACCACCGTTGGAATGCCGCTGGCCTGAAACAATCCAGCTTCTGTTGCAAAGCTGACCTTGGCCGGTGTGTTCGACCCTGTCAGGTTTAAAGCCAGCTGAACAACCTCTCCCTTCTCGTCAGATGAGAAGGATGGGATTTTAACCGGCTCGCTAAATGTGAAGCCTGATTTTGGATCAATCGCTTTCATCTTAGGCTCAAGGATTTTAAACGCGTATTCGCGAATTTCATCTACAATGGCTTGCGCGTCATCCTCGGGAATGGGACGAAGGGCGAATTGCAACTCGGCCTCGTTCGGAACGATATTCAATGCCGTGCCACCATTAAAGAGCCCGATGTTCATTGTTGTATAGGGCGGATCAAAGTCCGGGTTAAAAGGGCCGTTTTCGCGAATGCGGGCAGACACTTTGTTAATATAGGCAATCAGCGCCCCGCCGTATTCCAAGGCATTCACGCCATATGGTGCCAGTGACGAATGGCACTCGCGCCCGGCAATCCGGCAGTGGACATGGTGTCCACCTTTATGTGCATTAATCGGTTGCATCATTGTCGGCTCGCCCACGATGCACATCTTGGGTTTGACTTCCAGCTCCGCATCAAGAAAATCAATCAAGCTGCCGACGCCCGTGCACCCCACCTCTTCATCGTAGGAAAGGGCAAGGTGGAAAGGCATATTCAGATCCGCCTGCACCATTTGCGGGACCTTGGCCAATACAGCGGCAATAAAACCCTTCATATCGCAGGTTCCACGGCCATAAAGTTTTCCGTTTCGTTCCTGCATTTTGAACGGGTTGGTTTCCCAAACCTGTCCGGCGACCGGAACCACATCTGTATGACCGGACAAAACGATACCCGGTTTGTCCGCAGGACCGATAACAGCGTGAAGATTTGCTTTTTCACCGTCCTGACTTTCAATCAAATGGCTTTGGATATTATAGTTCGAGAGATAGTCCTGAACATAGTGCATCAGGTTCAAATTGCTTTTATGGCTTGTCGTATCACAGGATATGAGCGTACCAAGAATTTCAAGGTCGGTTGCGGCCACAATGCCCCCTTATTTTTCTGCCTTAATCAGGATACGATGCCCGAACAAAATAGCAAGGCCGATGATTGCGCCTTGACATAATACATGGCTTGTGGTCTTATCCATTTAACGTAAAAATAAAAGGATGCCACTATGTTTGATAAAGTTAAAAAAGCCTTCTCCGAAGAGTTCAACCGCTTTGCAGATTCACCGCAAGGATATGCTCAGGATGAAATCGCTAAAATTAAAGAACAAAAACTGGGCTACGCCAAAGAGAACCCGGTTAAGGCCTCGGCCGCATTCTTTTTATTGCCCGTTGACTGGATTATCGGTGCGCCACTGTCTATCATGGCAACGCTTGGCGGCACAGCATATGGTGTGAATAAAATTGCCAATAAAAAAGACGGCAACTCACCAAAATAATAATGTGTAAGGCTTGCGTCTGGCGCTTAACGCGCGGTTCGGCAAGTGATCTTACCATTCCCTAAATATGGCGGAATATCGAGCGTGCGCTGAATGCCACGCTCGAAGTCGTCTTCAAGGGCGTAAATATGCTCACACCGCACTGTTTTCTCTCCCTTTTGCCGTTGTGCGGGACAAACTGCAACGCGCTGACCGCTATCGGCATACAGGGCAACCATCGGGATGATAACACCCGCCCCGCGCGGTTCAAATTTAAACAGGGTTTCAGCCCC
Organism: uncultured Alphaproteobacteria bacterium; assembly: GCA_964013525.1. GTDB lineage: Bacteria > Pseudomonadota > Alphaproteobacteria > Micavibrionales > CSBR16-224 > CATLPD01. The sequence continues at coordinate 6,453 of CAXGXG010000079.1, forward strand.
CTGCGTTAAGCCCAATGGCACGGGATTGTAATCGTACCATTGCTCGCCCACCAGGATACTTCCTTCGGCAATATTGCAAGCCATACGTTTTTTAAGGACCATCGGCGCCGATTGAATTGCGCTCGCCTTGGTCACTGTGGTTTCAGCTTGTTGGCTTTTGCCTCCGAATGAGGAAAACCAATTCGCCATATCAGGCATTTTCGGCATGTCGGGCATATTGACCGTGCTGCACCCTGACAGGCCAGCGATCAATAAAATGATTAAAAACCTTTTATACATTTTCAGGCTCCCCATGCTAAACTTATATTTAGGTATCACGCTTGACGTTTTATTTTAAGCGTTAAAATCAGCTGGGAAAATAAAAAATGCAGTTTACCAAGCCAGTCACACTTTTCCGTATCTTTGGCTTTCAAATCAAGGCTGATGCCAGCTGGCTATTCTTGTCCGTACTGATTGCCTGGTCTCTTATGACCACGGTTTTTCCGG
>CAXGXG010000080.1:0-6774 GCA_964013525.1 uncultured Alphaproteobacteria bacterium
CCCAACATGTTCTGACCGCCGTTGTCCAAACCTTCAAGTTTGATGACTTCGTTCAAAGCTTTCACAGCTTCTTTGACATTTTCATTGCCGACTTCTGTTCCACGCAGGCCGTTCCAATCAATCTCGTAAACGCCGTCGGAAAGTTTATTAACGTGCTGTTGCAGATCTTTTGACAGGTTGTCCAAAATCAACTTGGACGCATCACAAAGGCTGCCGGCTTGCATCTTTTTGTCCAATGCCGCGCCTGGGCCTTCACCTGAGCCGAAATCCAAAACCATTTCAAACAGCATGGAGTTCATCTGCTTGCCGCCACAGTCATAAACCTTTGGCGACTTATCAGTCATTACGCGGCCAATCATGCCACCCATAAAGGATTTACCCATACCTGGGTCACCCATAACAAAGAACTGGCGGTTTTTGCTATCCGGCTCCAAACGTTCCAGCATTTCACGGAAAATCGGCAGCATAGAAGGCGTCGGCAATTCACGACCGATAATCCCCCAAACCTCGGCGAAGGACTTTTCAGACATAACAACCAGTGGGTTTTCATCTTCTGCAATAACGCTCAAAACCTGTTGTTTGCGCTTTTTACCCTCTGCACTGACGACATCCATTGTACCGAACATCGGGAATGGGCGCTCTGGCGTACCCAAAAGCTTTTCAAGTTTATCAATATGCCCCTCGGCAATCAGCTCGCTGATCTTTTTGGAAAGCAGGCCTTCCATACCCTTGCGATCAAAGCCGTTATCTGTGTTTGTATTTTTGGTTTCCGAGGTCATTTGGTCTTCCTTCATACTTTTTTTCGTGTTTTATACTATCAAATTACCGTATTATGTCAATAATTTACTTCTTGTTTTCCTTAAGCTTTTTCGCCGATCTTTTCATTTTCGCCTTTTTCGAAGCTGTCGGAACAGCAGTGAAACTGCGGCATTTCTTGATCTTGGCATAAAGCGCACCCGCCATAGCATAAGGAATTTTATTCGCATCGGTTTCATGGGTTACGGTCACATCCTGATAAGGCTTTTTACCCTTAACAGAATCTGCCATCTTCTCCATTGCGGATCCGCGCTTGCCCTTCAGTACGGCCACATCAATTGTCACCATATCGTTATGTTTGTAAAATTCTTTAATCTTCTTGGCTGTATCCGCCTCATCAAAGATATCACCATCAGAGACGACCATAACGTGTGTAAAGCCGCTCAGCTTTTGATTTTTGAAATTGTGCTTGGCAATTTTATCTGCCACCGGCTGGAACATCGGCGCCATCTTGGTACCGGAATTCAAACCTTCACGAATACGTTCCAGCTGTTTACCGATTTGTTTGCGGTCCATGCCGGGCTCAATCAGAATTGGCGGGTTCTCATCACCCCAAACGCCGATAAAGACATTGATCTTGAGGTCCTTATGTGTGGCCGCATGGCTAAGGATCGCGGCGGTTTGCACGGCAGACTTCAATGGCTGCCCCTTCATCGAACCGGAACCGTCAATCATAATGGCCACATCGAATGAAGTCGGCTCAAGCTCTGTCTTATCCTTGTGGAAACGCTTCAGATCTTCTGCTTTCAAGTCACCAATCGCGCGTTTGATAATCATGTTCTTATGCGCTTCCATGTTAAAGCGGTCCATGACCTCGCCATCCTGCGGGATCATATCCATTTTCTGATCTTTAACAATCTTCTCCTGAAGCTGGCGCTCCTGAATTTTGCGGAACATGCGGCGCACGCGCAAGATCGGCTTGCTCAACTCTTTAACACGCTCGTCATACTGGTTCCAACTGCGGTCCGACAGCTCTTGCAAATTGCCGTCCATGTCGCCGCCTTCGTCACCTGGCTCACCATCTTGTGGCTGACCGTCTTGGCTCTGGCCTTGTTCCTGCGCCTGCTTTTGGTTGATCATCTGGTCCATTTGATCATTGGTCATGCCTTCGCCGTCTGTCCCCTCACCAGGGGCATCCTGTCCGTCATCACCATCCTGACCGTCTTGGCCATCTTGATCACCGTCTTGGCCGTCTTGGCCGTCCTGACCATCTTGATCCTGACCGTCTTGATTCTGACCGTCAGCATCTTGCTTTTCAGCATCTTGCAGCTCCTGCGAAGGTTTCGGATCCGGCATGTCACCGACGCCTTCTACCGGAACAGTATCATCTTTACCGTCCTGCTGTTGACCATCTTGTTGTTGACCGTCTTGTTGTTGGCCATCTTGTTGTTGACCGTCTTGTTGTTGACCATCTTGCTGTTGACCATCTTGCTGTTGACCATCTTGCTGTTGACCATCTTGGTCCTGACCGTCAGACGCATCACTTTCCTTGGCAAAATCAGGGAGATCCTGATCCTGACCTTCGGCATCAACACCGTTGTCACCATCTTGTGGTTGGCCATCTTGTGGTTCTTGACCATCCTGCGGCTGACCCTCTTGTGGCTGACCCTCTTGTGGCTGACCCTCTTGTGGCTCTTGACCGTCCTGCGGTTGTCCTTCCTGAGGCTCCTGACCATCCTGCGGTTGGCCCTCTTGCGGCTCTTGGCCATCCTGTGGTTGACCCTCTTGTGGCTGTTGACCGTCTTGTGGTTGACCCTCTTGTGGCTCTTGACCGTCTTGTGGTTGACCCTCTTGTGGCTGTTGACCGTCCTGCGGCTGACCCTCTTGTGGCTCTTGACCATCCTGTGGATCGCTATCATCGGATTGACTATCCTGTGACGGATCACTTGGTTGAGGCTGATTGTTGTCTTGGGACTGATCCTGATCGTTCTTGTTCTTTTCCTGCTCCATCTGCTGGTCCAGCTTGTCACTATGGAAGTCAAGAACGTCTTCAATCAATTTTTCTGCATAATCGGCAAAAATGGTTTCAATAATCTTGTTACGTGCGGAATTTGAGTCGGCAATCTGTTCGCTAAAGCTGCCAAACAAGCGCTGAGACAAGCCCGGAAATTCATTTTCAAGCGCTTCCAAACGTTGTTGCAAGTCTTTGAAATCTGGGTGATCAATACCCTTTTTGTCACGTTTTAATTTTTGGTCTTGGGAAATCTTGCGCACCAGATCAGGATCAACACCGGCATGGCGCCAACCTTTGTCCGTTGCCGGAACGAAGCCGTTTTTCTGGTAGAAGTTCAGGTTGACCGCATTCACCAGGTTCATGTAACGGGTCAGCGCATCCGGAATCTTGTCCGATGCGGGTGCCTTTACCAAACCCAAATTTTCAGCCGTGACGGCTGAGTGGTTCAAAGAAACGCTGAAATCCTGTTGCTTGACCTCGCCACGTTTGGCAGCAAAGCGGTTGCGCATATTTTTTTCCGCCGCCTGATACAGCATGTCGCGCAGATTGTATTCTGCGAGGTTCATTTGATAGGCTTTGTATTCTTCTGCCGTCAGCTTAGGTCCTTTACCGGACTGGGCCGCACGTGTTTTGCGGATCAGCGGGAACAGTTCCTGCTGAAGTTCCTGCATGCGTTGTGTTGGTTGACGGGAATGAAGCGCGCGCCCAACTTCGCGAAGGGCCAAAGCGCGAGTATGTTCAAAGCCACTGACCAAACTGTCGATAAAATTAATGGCAATGCGGTTGCGGGCTGGCTCATAACTGGTAGGCGCACCGGGGCGCGCATAGGCATATTTCGTATCGTCGTCACGCAGAGCATCGACCACAAACCCACCGACCTCACGCAATTCGCGCAAAGCATCCAGTGAATTCACGACATCTTTCCAAAGCGGGCTCTCAAAAAACTTCTCAGGCTCGACCTTTGTGTCCCATTCGGACATGATTTGCGGATTGGCAAGAATGAAAGAGAGTGTTGCCCCCCATACCAGCTGAAGCTCGGCCTTTTTTAAATTCGGCGAAGACGGCAGCTTGCCAGTCTCAACAACCTTCAGGCATTTCGCTACTTCTTTATAATAGATATCTGACTGATTGGGCAGGTTACTGACAAAGTCTTGAAAGACATCAAAGGTAAAAGGTTTGGGTGATTTTTGGTCACGTGAAGCTGCGACAATCTGGCGTAGTTTTAGGCGGTGGCGCGTCAAAGGCTCCCGCAAAATGGCGTCAAACGCCTTGCGGTGCGCGTTATTATGCGCATTGAAATCAAGTATATTTTTATTGTTATTGCTACCCGACATAATTCCCCAGAATCCCGTATTCCCCCTAACAGGATTGCTTTTATTAAAATAAAATTAACAAGCAAAGACTATAGGAAAACCAAGCATTTGTAAAGGTCGGATTCCTAATTCTTAATGTTTTTCAATAGTTATGGGGTATGAAAGTGTAATTTTATTACAATACAAAAACATGATTTAACGAATCACAATAAAACGATCGAAATCAAAAGCCCCAAAAAAATGATGATTGTGCCGATGACATGCAGGACAAAGCTGCGCTTGATATCGTCTAGTCCGGCCTTGGCGGTCGCATCCTTAGGCCCAACCCAAGGGTAGAGGATTTTGGTGCCGTCACGGTACTTCAAACCACCACCCAGTGATATATTATTGGCGCCCGCCATTGATTTTACGATAACACCATAAATCGCACCCGGCCATTTCTGTGCACCGTCAAATGCCACATGCATCAAAGATGCCGGCCGCGCGGTCGGCGTTAGAATAGCCGACAAAAACAAAACGAATGCGGCTAAACGTGCGGGGATATAGTCAACAAGCGTTTGAATGCCATCCATAAGCATATAAAAAGCCGGGTGTCTGCGGTGGCCGAATGAAATCCCATGCATAGGCATCGCAAGGAAGGTATAGGCCATCAGCCCATAAACGCCAAAGACCAGATAAAACAGCGCAGGTGCAACCAGAAACTTTAAAAAGCTAAAGCCTGCATATTCAACCGCACTGCGGGCAATTGTATGATTATCCTGCGCACTTAGCTTCAGATCCGTGAGGTCCGCCAGCGCCTTGGCCGATGCCTTAACCTTGTCAAGAGACTGAACATTCATCATGCCTCTTAATACACGCCAGGGCACAATGACATTCACAGCCCCCCAAACGATAAAGACGCTGAGAAGCCAGCCATAGGGCAAGGCATAAGCCGTAATGATACTAAGCCTGGCGAGGCCCCAAGCCACAAAAACCAAAAACGCAACCGCAATAATGCCGCGCACCTTAAGCGTGCCATTACTGCGGCCCGGTCGATTTAACTTGTGCGATAAAGAAGCGTAGAGTTTTTGCGCAAACCAAACCGTATGCGGCGGTGTATGCCCCTGCCCCGGCAGTATCATCCCCAGCACAACCTGCAAGAAAATGACAACTGCCAAAACCGACTGACGGAAAAAGACCGTATCGATATCCAAAAATGGCGCCAGGGCAAAATCCATGCGCGCTTATTCGCGAAGGTCGCGTTGTGTGCGTTCTTTACGCTCGTGACGTTCCTGGGCCTCAAGGCTGAGGGTTGCAACGGGACGCGCCTCTAAACGTTTGATCGAAATCGGCTCACCTGTGTCTTCACAATAGCCGTATTCACCGTTTTTCACACGTTCCAGCGCCTCGTTAATTTTTGAAATCAGCTTGCGCTCACGATCACGCGTACGCAATTCCAGCGCGTGATCGGTTTCTGCAGACGCGCGGTCTGTCAGGTCCGGTTTTTGCAGGTTATCCTCCTGCATAGATTGGATGGTTTCGTTTGAACCGCTTACCAGTTCCTGACGCCAGTTCAAAAGTTTCTGGCGAAAATATTCGGTCATAACCGGGTTCATGAATTCCTCGTCCTCGGACGGGCTGTAGTCTGGCGGTAAAATGGTTGAAGATGTTTCAACAGCGCTCATATTATCTGTCTCCTATCACAGGTATTTGAATAGTATAAATTTGATTGCTTTTTAAAAACATGGCCTAAAGCCACGGAAAATATAAAAGCTTTTTTGGAAAAGTCAAAGAGTTATTAAGGCGCTAGCGTGCGGAGGCAGCCTCCAGCTTGGCAATTTCGACTTGTGCGCGCAGGTCAATTTCCTCGACAATTTCAGTCAGGCGCGGGTCGTCAAACTGTTCACGTTTTTCTGATAACAAGCGAGTCAGGTCACTCAAAGCTGCGCGCGAAATACCGCCGGACAGTAGACCCAAACGCACTTCATCCAGCTTGTCCAGCATTTCATCGGCGCGTTCCTTGGCGCGTTGTTTACCGCCGCCGGTGGTTGCATCATCGGCGCCCTGCAGCGCCAAAAGGGCCTCTAGCGATGCAGCAGGTGACATTTTGGCCGCGCCGCCCGCCCCGCTGGACCCTTGGGTTCCACCTGTATCGGACACCATCGATTCAAAACTGGAATCGCCTGTCTTTTTCGGCTTGTCTTTTTTCTGCGTTTTGTCGGTTTGACCGGGACCTGTAATCTTCATTGTTTAACCTTGCCAGTTTGTATTTGTTAACGCGCGTACAACACGTGGTAAAGATAATAGCCTGATGTCGGCGTTCTGTAAGTACAAAATGTACGCTGACCATCAATGCGGTTGTCATCATCACCCAGAGAATCGGCTGTTACCGACGGTATGGGGTCCATATCATTGGCAAAATTCATCCAATCCGTGGCCGCCGTACCCAATGTATCTGCAAGTTCTGCATCGCCACGTTCATAAATGCCAAGCTCTATATTAATGATATCACAGATTTCTTTACTCAAACCTTTCATCGCAAGGACGATATCACCAGCCGTTGTTCCAACACCCATGACAGATACCAGATGAACACTGAATTCACCCTGTCCGACGGCGGTCAAGTTTGCGGTTACACCCGGCCCAATAGCTTTGGCGGAAACGGCAGGCTCCTCCGCCCCGCCGCCATCACGCAGGAATACGCGGCAATTA
>CAXGXG010000081.1:0-6761 GCA_964013525.1 uncultured Alphaproteobacteria bacterium
CACTAAAGGGCACAGACCATTAAATATAATCAGGATTGGGTGTAATCAGGGTTAGACGGACACATCAACGACTTGGCCACCACCATCTATGGCCTGCGCGATAGCAGCCCCTTGTTCTACAGCTTCGGCCAATGCGGCGACTGCCTGTTGTTGTGACTGCGCTGCAGCCTTCATGGTTGCGACTGCCTGTTGCATGGCTTGCGTAACACCTGTTGCGGCAATTGAAGACATATTTCCCCCTTCTTGATCCCTTTAATGATAACGCCATAGTTTTTAAAAAACGTTAAGTGGCCAAGGATTGATCACATACTAGGGCTTTGGAGACGTTTTCTTTACGGGCTGCTTATCATGCTGCTGGTGTTGCTCAAATGCCGCATCAAGGACGTCTTTCATCGCTTTGGGCATCTCGGGTGGTGTAATCCCCATACGCCGGTCCTGCATGTCCGCAATCAGCCAATCGGCAATATGCCCGGACAGGCCGTTAATGCCCTCGCCCCTATCCAGCAAACGGGATGTACTTTTCAGGATTTGATACTTTCCACAATCAAAATGGTTTACTCGCTGATCACCAAGGTTCAAAAAGGTTTCAAGTTTTGGGTCCTTCAATTCACTGAACAGGGATTGAAATGCGCGCCCTTCTTTCGTGTCGTTTCTAAACATCAGCATCTGACTGCGTGTTGTGGAGTGACCTTGAACCCGAAAGTGCACATTGTCCGACAGACGCGCATCGTTATGAAGGTTGACCTCCATTCCGCTCGTCTCGTTTGCTTCTGCCAGTTTCGCGCGGCTAAAGATGATGCCCAGTTTACCCGTCTCATAATCCTGGCCCGCGCCAGCCATGATTTCGGCAATAATCTGATCGATCCGGTCAATCAAGCTGTTAAAGGCTTGGCTGGCCTCAGCCTGCGCATTCTTATATTCTTTTAACGCTTCTAGCGCCGGGCCTGACAGGACGTATGTGTACTTGGCTGTAGGTACTTTAACAACAGTGTTTTTATTTGTTTTTTTCGGGCAATAATCACTTGGAAGTTTGGTTCCTGTTTTAGGCCTATCAACGATTGGAGCTGCACCACCCCATCCCCCTCCAAAAAGGATATAGCCAATTTTATTAGCCTCCACCCCCGTCAGCTTTTTCGCATCCTCAGGCACGAAACCTTCCCCTTGGTATGGTGTGGATACGTACATGATATAGCGCGTCTGCCCCTGAAGGGTGAGCGGGAAGATTGACGGATATTCCAAATACGAACGCGGCATCGCGCTTGCACCCTCTTGAACCGTCAAAGACGGGGTTTTAATACCGGTATCATCTAATAAGCCGGGCGCTTTTTCTTCCAAAAACGTGATCAGGTTTTCGGTAATTTCAGCATAGGATTTTTGAATATCTGCAAGGTTACCACTGGACAAGGGCGGGTTTGCACGAAAATATGCCAGGGCCAACCGCTCTAGACGCTCGGCCGCTTTCAAACTGTTTCCTTTTAGGAGATAAACATTATTCATGCTGTTTTCTTCATTCTAGTAAATATAGGCTTAAAACTACCGCAATAACTGGCATTATGTCAATGCCCGGCGCTCGTGAAAAACAGCTTTAATAAAAATAAAGCCCGGTGCAAAAGCGACCGGGCCTTACCTTTTAACTTTAGTACTTAAACCTTAGGCAGCCTGAAGGTTTGTGGCACATGTTTTACCACGGCTCTCTTCAAGTTCGAAGTTCAGCTTCTGACCTTCGTCCAAAGTCGCCATGCCCGCATCGCGAACGGCTGTAATGTGAACGAAAACGTCGTTTCCGCCTTCTTCTGGAACGATGAAACCAAACCCTTTTTCTGGGTTAAACCATTTTACTGTACCTGTAGCCATTGTGGCCTCCTTATTGTTTCAGGTTATTGGGACCCAAGGCCAGGCGTATTAATATTTCGGTGTTCGAGGTATTAAAAGTCTTGCATTAAGTCTATTTGCACATCATCGGCTAGAATCAACGATCTGTCAAGCGCTTGTCGATTGCAATTGACGGAATGGTGGCGTATAACCAAAAGAATTGAGCCCTTTTGGACACCAATTTTTAAGGATCAGACATATGACTGCAAACGCCCAGCCTCTTGACTTCCCAGTATCATGGGAGGAGTTTCACCGCCATTCAAAAGCCTTGGCCTGGCGCCTTGTAGAAAAAGGTGAATGGAAAGGCATTATTGCCGTAACACGCGGCGGTTTGGTACCCGCGGGAATCATTGCGCGCGAACTTGATATTAAGATGGTTGAAACCTTTTGTATCTCCAGCTATGACCATAAAGATCAGCGCGAGGCCGAGATTTTGAAATCCGTACAAAACGCTGGCGACGGCGAAAACTGGCTGGTCATTGATGATTTGGTGGACACAGGAAACACCGCCAAGATTATTCGCGAAAAACTGCCCAAGGCACATATTGCAACCGTCTATGCCAAACCTGCCGGATTGCCAATGGTTGATACCTTTATAACCGAAGTCAGCCAGAACACCTGGATTCACTTTCCATGGGATGTGGAATTAAAATTCAGCCAACCTATTGCCGATTTGAACACAGTCGGTTAAAAAAGAACCCTGATAAAAATAATGTAACGAGTCTGAGACTATGGATTTAGAAAAGAATAAGATTTTTGCCGCTGTTCTGGTTGCGGGTATTGCGGCCTACAGCTTTGGCTTTGCCTCCGATATCATTTTTCACGAAGAAGAAATGGAAGAGCGCGCCTATTTTATTGATGTTCCCGAGGACCTTGCAAGTGGCGCTGTCGTATCAGCCCCTTCCGGCCCGGAACCGATTGCAGCCTTTTTGGCAGAAGCTGACCCTGCAAAAGGTGAAAAGCTATCACGTGCCTGTGCGGCGTGCCATACCTTTAACGAGGGTGGCGCAGATGGTGTCGGTCCCAACCTGTGGAGCATCGTGAACAAAAACGTTGCCAGCAGCGGCTTTGCCTATTCCGAAGCCATGGCATCCAAAGGCGGTAGCTGGACATTCGACGAATTGAACCACTTTCTATACAAGCCGAAGGATTATATTGAAGGCACGAAAATGAATTATATCGGCATTAAAAAGCCGGAAAATCGTGCTGACGTCATTGCCTACCTAAATACCCTCAGCGCAACCCCTGCCCCCCTACCGGAGGTCACAGAAGTTAAGGAAGAAGCGGTTGAAGAATTCACAACCGAAGACGCCCCTGTGAATGAAGCAGACCCGATTGCAGAAAGCGTCGATCCCAAAGCTGACCCTGAAGGCATCACCGAAAACCCGGAAGATGGCGAAGACCCTGAAGGCACTGAAACCACTGAAGACGCAACAGAATAAATATCAGCTGTTATTGTAAATATGAACCACGCCATGACGATCAATGATCTCGGCGTGGTTTTTTTTGATCATGACATTGTGGCTGTCGATCGCGACCTTGCCGTATCCACCGGGGATATCAAGCATATACTGTGGAATACAAAGGCCGGAGATATGACCGCGTAAAGATTGGTAGAGATCCAGCCCCTCGCGTAGAGACAGCTGAAAATGGCCGGTGCCGGGTGCCTTGTCAGGATGGTGCAAATAATACGGCTTCACACCGTTTTCAGTCAGGGCTTTAAATAAACCAATCAGTGCATCGCGGTTATCATTGACTCCCCGCAACAAAACCGATTGAGAAACCAGCATGGCCCCTGCCCTGCGTATGCTTCTCAGGGCATCTGTCACTTCGGAAGTGATTTCAGCGGCATGATTACAATGCACTGAAACCGTAATTGCCGTTTTCGCCGCGGACAAAAGGCTGATGATATCAGCATTTATAAGGTTTGGCGCCGCAATGGGTACGCGTGTATGGAAACGTATCGATTTAACGTGCTCAATTTGATCAAGGTCCTCCATCAGCACACGCAAACGGCGTGACGACAGAGCCATGGGATCACCACCCGTTAAAATCACCTCCCATATTTCGGGATGATTACGGATATAGGATATGGCGTGCTCCACCTCTTGTTTGGAAAGAACCTCTCCTTGGCGCCCGACCATATCTTTGCGAAAACAAAACCGGCAATAAACCGCACAGGCGTGATGCGGTTTGAACAAAACACGGTCGGGATAACGGTGAACAATACCCTTTACAGGGGAATGGGCGTTGTCGCCTATCGGGTCAGGGTCTTCGCCGGGAGTCGTCATCAACTCACGCGCGTCAGGCAGATATTGCCGTGCGACCTCAGGCTGATGTAAAGATTTTTCAACCTGCGGGGTAATCCGATAGGTATATTTTTCTGTGACGTGATCAAGATCGCGATCCGCACTTTTTTTACTGCTTGATTGAGACATACATCACTTGTAACGTGAGGCGGTTCCATAATCAAGAAACAAAACTGGCACGATACATGCATTATGTTAACTCGGAGGCGTTTACATTCATATCTGAGAGAGGAAAGATACATGTATTACAATCACAACTTAAAACACAGCTCGCAAACCCAGCATAAAGCCCAAGGAATTCGCTTTAATGCACCTGGCTATTACGCTGTTTTTATTCAACAAAAGGGTCATTATGTTCGACACGTAATCAAAGCTTTTTCTGCCGAAGATGCGGCCTTTAAAATTGAACAAATGACAGGCGTTATTCCCGCATCCCAAAAGGATATTGTCGGCCCGCTGGCCAGTTCATCACACGGGTATGATAAGAAAACCCGCGATATCTGGCTGAACGCCTGAAAAACCTTTGTAAATATAGCGGCTTTTCGTTACTAAGAGGGCATGGAAAAATGTGCCCTCGCCTATATCGAAAAACTCTATGCTGTGGAAACCCCGGCAATGAAAGATACGCGTGCGCGGATCAAAGAAAACGATTTTTCCGTTCATATATCGCCGTATGAGGGTCGGCTCCTGCAAACGCTAATCCATTTAGGCAATATCAAAAGCTGCGTCGAAATCGGCGCCCTGGGTGGGTACTCCGCACTTTGGCTTAGCCAGGCACTCAAAATCACAGGCGGGCACCTCTACACCTGCGAACATGATGAAAAGCGCCTGAAAATGGTTCAGGAAACCTTGGACAATGTTGACAACGTCACAATCTTGGCCGGAGATGCCGCCGAAACACTGCCGGCCTTTTCAAAAGATCACGTGTCGGTTGATATGGTTTTCATTGATGCGGACAAAAAAAGCTATCTGACCTACCTTGACTGGGCCGAAAGAAACGTCCGCTCTGGCGGCCTGATTGTAGCCGACGACACCTTGTTAAAGGGGAGCGTCTATATGGAAGCGCTGCCCTACCGGGTGCGACAATCGACCTGCGACACGCTCAAGACCTTTAATAAACGCCTGTCTAACCCTGCGCGATATACCAGTATTTTATTACCAACCGATGCAGGGCTAACCATTGCTGTCAAAAAATAACGGGCCCGATAAACAGGCCCGTCGACTTTTAGGGAGGGTTGTTTTTTATAATTACCGCTTAGGCGCGCGGTTGGACTGTCCCAGATTAGAGCGTTTTTCGCTCGCGCCTTCGAGGTCATCCTTAATCAAAGTCTGAAATTTCTTGAGAACATTTTCGTTATAATCTTCAATACGGGCCTCAATATCCTGCGGTGTCAGGTCCAAACCTTCATAACGTTCGGCCACTTCACCCTGATTGGCAAAGGATAAGTTCATCGCATTTTCAGTTTCACGCAGGTTTTTCTGCATCATGTGCATATGGTCTGCATAGGCATCAGCCTTACTCATATCTTCGGCGATTGCGGCTTGGCACGCATAGAGGCTGCGGAAATATACGTTCAGCTTAACCAACATCATCAGGGATTGTTGTTCGCGCACGATAATGCCCGCTGAATTGCCTACGCTTTCAGCCTGGTCATAGCAATGCTGCGCTTCGTACAAAACGTTGTCATAGGCGCTTTGATCCAGTGGGTTTTCGTAGAATTCCTTATACACCTGCCCAACGGATGCCACCATTTCCATCAACTGGTTCATTTCATTCACAGCTGTAACAGCGGAAAGAAAGTTATCCACATTGTCGCGACGGCGATACATATCAAACGCCGCTGTCAGTTCACCGCCCTTGCGGTTCTGCAGTGCATTTGCGCGGCCATTTGCCCCAGCAACAACCTGTGACATCTTATATTGTCCAGCCTGCACTAAACGTCCCTTGTTAGAAACATGTGGCGTCATTGTTTTTGTCCACATGATGCCTTCATCCAGGCTGACATCCACAAAATGTTCATATGCATCAAACTGGGTTGCGGCGAAATCTTTGTCCAATAAAGCAACTTCAACAAACTTCAACAGGCGCGTTTCTTCATCTTCGTTCGGCTCTGCGAATTTATAATCCCCATGTTCACGAAGCGCCATATACTCCAGCTTGGCAACGGCTGCCATGGCTTCCAGGTATGTCAAATCGTTGGTTTGCTCGCCATAATCACCGGCGACAGTCACTTCGTGGGTGACGATTTCGTAATCTTCATCCTGAGGGGTTGCGTTCGAATCGATTTCAACCAGCTCTTCACCTGCTTCTTCATTCAGGCTTTCCAAAGTTTCACGCGCAGCTTCAAAATAGTTTTTAATTTCGATGCGTAGAACCCGCCATTTTGAAGGGCTGCGGCGGCCATCGGCCAATTGTTCAGACGGTTTAACCATCTGTGCTGTTCTGAATTCAACAGTATTCGGCTTGGTTTGCACGCCGTTGCTGCGGAATGGGCGACCGTATTTCGGGTCCAGAACACGCAGATTTTCAAAGGCCTGTGTGAAACCGGTTGTTTTCTTATCTTCGCTGAACATTGCTTT
>CAXGXG010000082.1:0-6651 GCA_964013525.1 uncultured Alphaproteobacteria bacterium
TGGCGCAGTCTGGATAAAATCGGCAAGGATCAAGATGTCGTCATGCGCATGTTTGCGACCGGCGGTGCGTTGACGACGGTTGCTATTTCTGCCGTTATTCTGATGCAATCGGCGGTGCCCTTAACCGCAGCTCTCAGCTTTACTGGCGCCGGATTATTTGCTGCCTATATCGGTGGAAACCTGATTGGGGGCGTGGTGGCACTTGGCACCCACGGTTTTCATTTGTTTGATTCCTCCAAAAAGGCTTTGCGCCGCAATAGCGGCCTGTCCGAGGCTCGCATGGCCGCTGTCATTTCAACACCAAAAACCCAATTGCAGGTCGGCATTGTTGCCAAACGTTTTGCGAAAAGCGCGCTTGCCAAACCCGCAAATGACAGCGCAGACAAACCCGCACCGCAACTGCCGCAAGGCGCACAGGGCCCCGGCCAAAAGCCAAAGCGATGACATTGACATAACATGATCCGCGTGCTAAATCTTGGCGGAGCGATAAAATTGACTTCCCGAATATTGAGCATAAATTTATTCAGCGCCTGAATATTATGCCCAACGAACAACAAAGCGATAGACTTAAGATGGCAAAAGAGACATTTACAAAAGCGGCAGAAAAGCCGAAACGTGATTTCGGAACTTGGATGGGCATTCTGACCTTGGCCGGAATGGGCCTGATTTGTACCGGCGGTGCAGTTGGCGGCATTTATCTGGCGGCTGTCAGTTTTGCAACCCAGCCCGCAGCGGCTGCAGGTGGTTTGATCATGTCGGCAGCCATGGGCTTTGTCTTGCCGAAGATTTCATCCGCCCTGCGCGACCAATTCACAGGCCCGCAATCCGCGACGCCGTCCGCCCCAAAACAGATGGAGCCTGCCCGATGACCCAAGTTTATTCCCGCGCCGAACTGTCAAAACCAACATCAAAACCGTCTGGGAAAGCACCCAAGCGCCGCATCATGAAAATGATCCTCAAGACCGAAGATCCGAAAAAGCTGGACTTTTTCCCTGATGACAAATGGATTTTGAATTTCATCAAAACCGAATACAAAACCAATCCCGATTTCAAATCCCGCATGCGCCGTTTCGGCCGTAAACTTGCAGCCCCCATTTTGGCCACTGGCGGAATTCTGGGCGGGGTTGCGGGCCTGACAACCCTTGGCATTCTCAGCGGTGGCATGACCGTCCCGGCAGCCGTGATCTGGGGCGGGTTTGTTGCCGCCACCACATATTTCATTGTGGATACGGCCATTCGTGACGTAAAGTCCGCTTTCACCTATTTTGGTGAAACGGTTTTGGATGATGACTTTAAAAAGAAAATCGGCATGACTTTCGCCAAATCCAAGGGCCAGAATTTGAAACAGTCTTTCAAAAAGGGCTTTCAGGATTTGATGACGCGTGTTCGTGAAGCGGCAGAACCGAAAGCCGCGGCTGATTTGCAGCCTGTATCCGAACGCACATCCCTGCGTGGCCAATTGAAAAATGTATTTGAAGTCGTCAGCGACAGCTATGCGGATACGCCCAAAGCTTCAGCTCCGGCTCACCAAAAAGCAAAACCTGCAATCAAGCCTTAAGGTGCCAAACCCCAAGCCCATCCCTTGACATAACACACTCGGATTGATAATCTTTCCGCCTAACTTCAGACAGGTATAGGTTCGGAAATGAAACGCGGTCCGAAACGTTTTTTCACACACTTGAGTGCTTTGGCAGCCTTTGGCGCGGCCACGGGGATGTATTTCGGTATCGATAATTTTAACGATAAATATGTGACAGAATCCGCGCTGGAGAACGAAACTGCATTGCCCGAACATCAGGCCTACTTGGATCAGGAGATCCAAACGCTTAAAACTTTGGCGCGCGACTATCACAGGATGGAACAAACCATGTCGAGCTTTCAGGCACGACAGGAACGCCGTGCCGCCCTTCAGGAACGTTTTGCAGCAAAGGCCAAGAATTTAGCCTATAGTCTTTATCTGGGCCCACGCACAACGGAAAAACAGTTTCAGGACACTGTTGATCTGTGGAAAAACACTGGCCTGAATACGGTCACATCCAATACAGTTACATTTGACTTTGCCAAAGCCGAAGGCAAGCGTTTAAATGAATGCCAGGGCAAAATGGGGATTTAAATACCCTTGATCCAAACAGATTTGATTTTCATGCAAATAACGTATCTGCATGCATGACCATTACAGATTCTGAAATGGATACGGAACAGGTTCTGATGCCGTTGAAATTGGGATTCGCGGGAATGCTTGGATTGCCATTCGTCATTATGATTCTGGGGATGGGCATGATGGCCAACGGTGCCCCGATCGAAAACTATTATTCCGACCCGCGGCAAAGCAAGCCAAAGAAAAAAACGAAAATGCCCAAACATTAAAGAATAGGCACGTTGCTCATTACCAAGCCGTGGCTCACCTAGACTTTATTTTTTATGATACGGGTTTTTGGTTGTCCGCAGTGACAAGCGGATCGGCACACCCGGCATATCGAAATCATCCCGCAGGCCATTCACCAGATATTTTTCGTAAGTTTCCGGCAAAGCCTTTGGACGTGACACCCATACGGCAAAGCTGGGCGGACGGGCCTTGATTTGTGTCATATAACGAATCTTGTTCGGCCGCCCTTGTGTCAATGGCGGCGGATGATGTGAAACCATCATTTCCAGCCAGCGGTTCAGGCGTGCTGTCGGCACACGTTTATTCCACAGGTCATAAATGTCAAAAACGCGGCGCATCAATGTATCCAAACGCGTTTTATGCAGGGCGGACATGGTCACCACAGGAATGCGTTTTACCTGTGGCAGGGATGTGTCCAACTTGTAATCCAGATTGTCCAGAATCTCCTGACGGTCATCAACCTCGTCCCATTTGTTCATGGCAATGACCAGGGCACGACCCTCGCGGATCACATGGTCGGCAATGGTCAGATCCTGACGTTCCAATGCCTGATTGGAATCCAATACCAAAACGACCACCTGGGCCAAACGAATGGCGCGCAATGCATCGCCAACCATATCGCGCTCCATGGCGTCAACGACCTTGGCACGTTTGCGCATACCCGCCGTATCAACCAGCGTTAATTTTCGGTCATCATATTCCCAGGGAATGGATACCGCGTCGCGGGTGATCCCCGCCTCGGGCCCGGTCATCATCCGTTGTTCACCCAACAAAGCATTGACCAAGGTGGATTTCCCCACATTCGGACGTCCGACAATGGCAATTTTAATCGGCTTTTCCGCCTCTTCCGGGTCTTCTTCCAGATCACCGTAACCAACGCCGCTGTCCTCGTCAAAATTCTGGAATTCTTCATCGTCGGACTCCAGCGCATCGTCCTTGTTGATAAAACCTTCGTTTTTCAACGCAAGGGCGGCGGCCTTTTCATCGGCTGCGCGAACGTGCGGCTCCAATGCCTCGTGCAGATCGCTAAAGCCGAGACCGTGTTCCGCCGACAGGCCAATCGGCTCACCCAGACCCAATTCAAAGGCCTCATAAATGCCAGACTTGGCCGCTTTGGTATCGCATTTGTTGGCGGCCAGAATAACCGGCACATCCTGTCTTCTGATCCAATCAGCAAAATGCCGGTCCATCGGCATAACACCGTCACGCCCGTCAATCACCATCAAAATAACATCGGCGTTTTTCAGGGCATGTTCGGTTTGCTGGCGCATGCGCCCTTCGATACTGTCATTAAAGGTTTCTTCCAGACCGGCGGTATCAATAATCTCAAAATCCAGATCGTATAACGTGGCCTTGGCACGCTGCCAATCGCGCGTGATACCTGGACGGTCGTCAACGATCGCCAGTTTTTTACCCGTCAAGCGGTTAAAAAGGGTGGATTTGCCGACATTGGGTCGACCGATAATGGCAAGGCGCAGCATAGAACAATCCGATCTTTTATCTGTAGGCAGCCAGTGTGCCGTTTTGAAGTAGGACAAACAGGCGGTTTCCAGACACAACAGGGGCGCTTGCAGGTGCGGACTTCAATTCCGTACTGCGTAAAACCTTACCCGTCTTGGCATCATATTCAACCATTTGACCGCCGGCTTCAACCGCGATCAAACGCCCACCTGCCAATACAGGACCATACCATGTACGTCCACCCAATGGTGTGACCCAGTGGATGCGCCCGTCCACACGGCTAAGGGCAACCAGTTCCCTGTCACCTGTGACAACATAAACAACATTGCCCGATGCCCATGGGGTTTGCGTCCCACCCAAATTGCGTTGCCATACACGGCGGCCACTGGCGATATCCGTTGCAATCATACGCCCGTTATAGCTGAGCGCATAGGCAAGCCCCTTGTCCAGAACAACCGCGCCCTTGATATCGGCAATGGATGCCAATGCACTGGCCGCCTTGACCGAAGCCAGGGAATCCGTCCACAAGGTTTGACCGTTTTGGTTTTGCAGGGCCACAATTTCTCCACTGGAAAAGGCGGCGACCACAACATCCTTGTCAACAGCCGGGGCCGTTGCGCCCAACAGGCTGGTCGTTTCCGCAAACCCGTCATAGGCCCAAACCAGTTTAAAATCCTCGGCCGAATAAACATTCAGACTGTTGTTGAGCATTTGAACATAGATTTTGCCATCCAAAACGCTTGGCGCCGCACGCGCAGGGGCTGGCAGATCGATGGTCTGAACCACCTGGCCGTTTTGCGGGTTCAGCACAAATAATTTCGTCAAGCCCGATGTCGCATAAATGCGCCCGGCATGATAGGCAAGACCACCGCCCAGCGCACTTTCTGCGCGGTTTTCTTTGACGGGCAATTTGCGCGCCCAAAAGACATTACCGCTGTTGGCATCTACCGCACTGATTTTCAGGTTCGTATCCATGGTAAAGACAACATTGTCAGCCACGATCGGCGGCATATACAAAGGACGCGTATCTGTGCCACCCTCGCCGATTTTGGCATTCCAGACGTTTTTCAAATTTTGGCCCAATCCGACATGTCCCATCGCATGGTTGGGATAGCCGGCATACTGCGGCCAATACTGGTTGTTCCAAGCCTCAGGAATGGAAATCTGGTTGGCTTCTAAAACTGGATCCGGCTCCAGCTCTTCTTCCAGCTCAAGCACGGTATAGCGTTCACCGGGCAGGCGTTCCTGATCATCGTCATCATCGCCGAAAAATCCGCCAATGGTTGAACAGCCCGTAATGGTTCCGGCGACCAGCACCGCCATGAAAAGTTTAAGAAGTTTTGACGTTTTCATTAGCCGTCCTCACGCATGCGTGTTTCGTAATATTGCTTCAGAATTGATGTGCGCCCTTCAAAACTGGCCGCGGCCGGCAATTCAGAAATCTGGTTCAGCGCGGCAATCGCCTGTTCATATTCACCCTGATCGGCCAGCAAAAACGCCTTCAGCTCCAGGGCAGAGGCCTGATATGCGCCTTCCTCTGTCAGGGGCTCAAGCTCTTCAATCAGGGCTGCGGGGCTTTCCATGTGGTGCTCCGCTTTGATGCCAACGGCCATCAAACGCGCCATATCTGCATAAACCTCATCCGCATCTTCGGCAATCTGCTCATAACGGGCAACAGCATCTGCGGGGTCCATTTCGCCCGCAGCCATCAGGCCGGCGATGGTCTCGTGGTTGCCTTCGGCCTCTTGAACATGTGCGGCAATCGTATTTGCGTTCAGCGCCTGAACCAGTGCATCCGTGCGGTCCGCATCACGTGACATTTCGTGGGACATCCACCAGGACCGTCCGCCCACAATTGCAATAACCAAAACCACACCCACAATTAGGAATGTGCCGTTTTCTTTCCAGAAGTTTTCAATCTTTTCCTGTTTGATTTCATCCTGAATTTCGTCAAGTATATTTGCCATCGGGCGCTCCGTCCTTTTTATAACATGACAAAAATGACGCAAAACACGCACAGCGTCAAGATTCTTTGCAAAATCGGACTTTTCCCGATACACTGCCTTGAACCGGAAAAGGGTGTGCCCTA
Source organism: uncultured Alphaproteobacteria bacterium (assembly GCA_964013525.1). Lineage (GTDB taxonomy): Bacteria > Pseudomonadota > Alphaproteobacteria > Micavibrionales > CSBR16-224 > CATLPD01. The sequence continues at coordinate 5,937 of CAXGXG010000082.1, forward strand.
TGTCACATATCATCAGCCTGCCGCTGAACTGGCGCAAAAAAGGAATGGTTACCTTTACCCGTCATGAAATCGGCCAGTTGATGTCGGTTTACGGGACCAAAGTTGCCAAGGGCGAATGGCGGGATTATGCACTGGACTGTCTGCCGGACATGGCCGTCTTTGCAATTTATCGGCACAGCCATGAACAACCGCTTTACACTGTTGCCAAACACGGGGCCCCGGACCCACGCAAACCGTCAAAATTTGTTGTCTATGATGCCACCCGCATGATAAAACAAAGCAAGTCTCTGGCCGAGGTTTTACAAGTATTTAAAGAGAAGTCAAAAAAATGAAATATTCACTGATTGCCGCACTGGCGCTGATTTTATCCGTACAAACCGCGCATGCCTATGAAACGGGCATTGAATATCAGGCCGATCCGGTTTATTCGGCGGTGATTGACGGGTCTGAACATCCGTTACAAGGTTTGTTTGAACTTGCAAATGATGGCGACCCACGTGCCCTGTTCATTCTGGGTGATCTGTATTCCAAACAAAAGGGCGGCGCAGAAAAGAATTTGGATGTCGCCAATCTGATGTTTGAACACAGTGCCAAGCTGGGCGCGCCGGAATCTTTGATTCGTCTGGCAGCCTTGGCTAAAGCGCGGGGCGATGCGCCCGCGGCCTATAAGTGGTACGAGGTGGCCGAGCGTCGCCTGACCGACGGCAATACCATT
>CAXGXG010000083.1:0-6598 GCA_964013525.1 uncultured Alphaproteobacteria bacterium
CATCCCAGTTGCGGTAATCTTCTTCAATATAACCTGTCAGTTCGGTAAAAAGTTTTTCGATACCAGTTTCACGGATCAGGCGGATCATATTGTCGACGCTGATATATTTCATGGGATGGGTCCTCGGTTCTTATGTGTATAGATTGCGGAGCATAGCAAATTTTGCAAACCGGGCAAATATGCAATTTGATTGACGAAAATTGCCATCATGCTACACTCGCGGCATCTTTTAGATCCAAAAAATACAATATGAAGGAGCCTTCCATGCTGATTGGTGTGCCAAAGGAAATTAAGAACAACGAATACCGTGTCGGGCTTTTGCCAGCATCGGTAAAAGAATTTGTCCATGCCGGTCACGAGGTGATTGTCGAAACCAATGCCGGCGCATCCATTCACGCAACGGATGAAGAATACAAAAAAGTCGGTGCCAAAATCGCCGCCAACGCCAAGGAAGTTTTTGACAAGGCTGACATGATTATCAAGGTCAAAGAGCCCCAACCGGAAGAATGCGCAATGCTGCGCAAGGGTCAGGTTCTGTTTACCTATTTGCATTTGGCGGCCGACCGCAAACAAGCCGAAGGCTTGATTAACAGCGGCTGCACGGCTATCGCTTATGAAACCGTTACAGGCCCCTATGGCGGATTGCCATTGCTGGCCCCGATGAGCGAAGTGGCCGGACGTATGTCCGTTCAGGTCGGCGCTGTTGCCATGCAAATCGGTAACCGCGGCGGAAACGGTATTCTGATCGGTGGCGTTCCCGGCGTAAAAGCGGCAGATGTCACTATTATCGGCGGTGGCGTTTCCGGATTGAACGCAGCAAAAATGGCTGTGGGTATGGATGCAAATGTCACCATTTTGGAAAAATCATTGGACCGTATCCGCTTCCTTGAAGACTTGTTCGGCCCAAGTTGTAATATCATTTATTCCACACAAGCCAGTGTTGAGGAATACGTTTATAACGCAGACCTGGTGATCGGCGCTGTCCTGATCCCGGGTGCGGTTGCCCCAAAACTGATTACACGTGAAATGCTGGGCAAAATGCGTCCGGGTGCGGTCATCGTTGATATCGCCATTGACCAGGGCGGCTGTACGGAAACCAGCAAGCCGACGACGCATCAGGACCCGACCTATATGGTGGATGGTATTTTGCATTATTGTGTGGCAAATATGCCGGGTGCGGTTGCCCGCACATCGTCACAAGCCCTGAACAATGCGGTTCTGCCATACGCCTTGCAACTGGCAAACAAGGGCTGGCGCGCAGCATTGGCCGAAAATTCAGGTTTGAAGGCCGGCTTGACCGTTCACGAAGGGAAAATTACCCAGAAAGAAGTCGCACAGGATTTGGGATATGATTTCCACACACCTGATGAACAACTGGCAGCCTAAATTATACAGACCTGTATAAGTTAAACAGAAGGATCGCCAATTGAGGCGGTCCTTTTTTTTTGATATTTAGGGGCTCTTGCCAATTTCACATATTGCGGATATATTGATGATGAAATCATTTAATAGACAGGATTTGCGATGAAAACACTTTGCGAAAGCTTTAACGAAATTACGATCAAGCGCGGCGAAAAATTTGACATTGAATTGGCTGAAAACCCCAGCACGGGTCATCGTTGGCAGTTTCAGGTCGTCAGTGGTAAGGCCGCCAAGGTTGATGATCAGTTTACCCCAAATAATACACCAAATACAATTGGCGGTGTCGGCACGCGCAAAATGACCTTTAAAGCCGTTGGCAAAAAAACCATCGTGATCCAGGCCAAATATAAACGCGCCCACGAACGTGACAGTGCCGGGGAACTAACGCTCAAGGTTAACGTTCGCTGATTAGGAACGTTTATCAAAACAAAGGCATAATCATGAAAAAGTTTCTAAGCATTTGTGCACTTACCCTTGCTGTTTCGGGCACCTTCGGCTGTGCCGGCCCGTCAACTCAATATCAAACGGGCGACAATTATACGGCGGATGAATACGGCCGTTTTCAAGGGACTGTTCAAACAAACGCGGCACTCAGTCCTGAGGTTCAGGCTTTTAACCGTGTTCAATCCCGTTTGGGATACAACGGTGCGACAATCGGCTGGGATAACCGCAATTGTGCGCAATATCTGGCAACAGCCCCTGACGGCCGCGCCTATTCCGAGCCGCTTGTGAATACGAATGGCCAGCTAATTTGTAAATCCTAACCGGATCCCCAACAATCACACCTGAGCGCCGGGGCCAGAAATGTTCCCGTGGTTTCAATATGTGCCAAACACGAGCCTGTGTAGGGTTCCAGCTGCTTGTCAGGCGTATAATAATATTTAATGTTTCCGCCCAGTGTCCCTGCTGTTGTGCCATTTAGCAGGGATGTATCCTGGCAATTCTGGGCGCAAATTTCGCGCCCAAACTCCAAAGGAGCCGCGCTCAATCCGCGACTTAATTTTTCTGTCAACGTCTTGGCATAACAGATATCCGCACTTTCAAAGTTTTCGCCATTGCTGTCTGAAATTTCCAGACGGGCACATCCACCATTTGTTAACAGCTGCTCCCCAAATTGGGCACAGCGGACCTGATGACCTGTGGGCAAGAGATTGGTGGTCTCCGTATCACCGTAGTCAATTGCGCCAATTGTCGTTGTTTCATGAACAACCGTATAGGGCCCGCATGGTTTAAGGCCTGCGCCGTTTGCGTGAAACACGTGACATGATTTGTCGATCGGTGCATCCGGATTTGCGTTCCCCCCACCCGGCAATTCATAGCTGATATCCTGGGGATGGCACTGTTGGAACAGACCCAAACGTTTGCGGGCGTGCGTCACAGCGGCCTGACATTGATGTTCAACAGCTGCGTTAATCACAGCCATTTCATCGGCAATAGAATTTTTGCTGCTGGCCGGTCTGGATACAGTATAGGCCAACGCCGCATAAAAACCGATCGCGCTCAAAATTATAAATATAGCGATTCCACTTTGGTCCCTCATAAACCAAAGGTAGCATCAAATTATTAAAATACAACTTATTGGTGTTTTTTATTTGCCGCTTTTAAAGTATTTGCAAGTAACATCGTAATGGTCATTGGCCCTACACCCCCGGGAACAGGTGTAATCGCACAATTTCGGGTTGTGGTGACGTCGTCAAAATTCACATCCCCCACAATACGACAATCATCCGTACGTGTAATACCTACATCGATGACAATCGCGCCGTCCTTGACATGACGGGCATCAATCAAACCGGCCCTACCTGTTGCCACCACCAGAATATCGGCATCTGAACAGGCATCGACCAAATCCGTTGTCTTGGAATGGGCCTGCGTTACCGTCGCGCTCTCCTGAAGAAGCAATTGCTGCATTGGCCGACCGACCAGTGGGGATGCACCGACGATGGTTGCTTTTAAACCTGCCAGATCAGAACGAACGGACTTTATCAGCTCCAGACAACCCAGCGGGGTACAGGGAACAAACGTATCCTGCCGCAAAACCAGGCGCCCCAGGTTAAAGGGGTGCAGCCCGTCGACGTCCTTTTCAGGATTGATACTTGCAATCACCTCTTCGCGGTTCATATGGCCCGGTAGCGGCAGTTGCACCAAGATTCCATGGATATCCGGACGTCCGTTCAGCGTTTGAATCATATCCATCAGTTTTTGCTGTGACGTCTGATCCGACAAAACATGAATGAATGAATTCATGCCCGCTTCTTTGACGGCTTTTTGTTTAGCGCGAACATAAATCTGGCTGGCGGGGTCACCGCCCACCAGAATAAAGGCGATACCGGGGACAATACCCTCACGGATCAGCAGGTTCTTGGTATCCTGACGGATTTGGGCGCGCAGACGTTCAGCCAGCGCGCGGCCGTCTATATGCTGAACATCCGGCATTTTACATCATTCCGCGCAGGACAGCTTGTATAATCATCAAACCAAAGATTGCAATCACGGGTGAAAAATCCATCCCGGCAACGGGCGGTACAACTTTTCTGATTTTCATGATCACGGGATTGGTCACCGCATTGATCAGGGTGCAAAATTTATAAACCCATTTGTTGCGGGCGTTCAATACATCCAGCGCCACCATCCAGCTAATGACCACGGCCAAAACGATAATCCAGATGTAAATTTCAATGGCGCCGATAAGAAGGGCGATAACAGGCTGCATATTCTTTCCTCTTGCAATTTTTTATCTACTATATCAGGTTTAAAATGAAGAAAAAGAGCTGAAAAGGAAAGATCATGTCAAAAGACAAACTTGTTATGAAACTGGAAAGCGGCGATATTGTCATTGAACTGCGTCCCGATCTGGCCCCAAACCATGTGGAACGGGTCAAGGAACTGGCCAAGGCTGGCTACTACGACGGATTGGTATTTCACCGTGTGATCCCCGGTTTTATGGCCCAGACAGGCTGCCCCGATGGAACAGGTACCGGCGGTTCCGGTCACAAGCTGAAAGCGGAATTTTCGGATGAACCGTATGAGCGTGGTACTCTGGGTATGGCCCGCACCATGGATCCGAACAGTGCGGACAGCCAGTTTTTCATCACATTCGGCCCGACCCCGCATCTGGAAGGGCAATATACGGTTTTTGGAAAAGTTGTCGAGGGAATGGAGCACGTTGACAGTATCAACGAAGGTGAACCGCCATCAAACCCGACCAAAATCAAATCCATGTCAGTGGCGTAAACAATAAAATTATAAAGGACTTACACATCATGATGAAAATTTTTGCACTTGTTTCTGCGCTTTTCTTTATGGCTTTCAGCCTGCCGGCAAACGCGCAGGGACTGGACCTTGAAAACACGCTTTATATGCAGTTGAAAGACGGCCGTGTCGTCATTAAACTGCGCCCCGATCTGGCCCCTAATCATGTCGCCCGTATCAAAGAACTGACCCGCGAAGGGTTTTATGATGGCGTGGTTTTCCACCGCGTAATCGAAGGATTTATGGCCCAAACAGGCGATCCGACAGGAACAGGTATGGGTGGTTCAGGCCAGAATATTGATGCCGAATTTACAGATACGCCGTTTCAGCGCGGAACCGTCGGTATGGCCCGTTCGGCCAGCCCGAACAGCGCAGACAGCCAGTTCTTTATCAATTTTGTGCCGACACCTTTTTTGAACGGCAAATACACAGTTGTTGGTGAGGTGATTTCCGGTATGGAACATGTGGATGCCATCACACGGGGTGAGCCACCTGTTGATCCCGACAAAGTTATTGAAATGGATGTTGCCGCCGACGTTGTCGCCGAATAAACATTCCCAAGTTTAATAATCAGGCAGGCTGTAGATTTAACGCGCCTGCCTTTTTATTGACCCGGAAAATTGGTTATGTTAAACTGATCCCCATGTATTTTGGTATGTTTGAAAGCTTGCAATCCGACCTGGCCAACGCCCGCGCAGCCGACCGCGCGCGGGGGCGAAATATTTTTAATCTGGCGGCCCACCCCAAGAACGGATTTAATGCCGAAGTCGTCCGGGAATATTGCACCTATTTAAAGCAAGAATTCGACACTATTGAGGACCGAATTTTAAAGCATCGCCTGAAATGCAATTTTAATGACACGGCCCCTTACCCCCTACGGGACAATTTGCACAACACATGGGGGCGCGATGGGGTGGAAACCGTACGTTTTTTCACCAGAGGCATGATCCGTTCTGATGTCATTCACGACATGCTGATCAACCTTGAAGGTAATCTGGATATTTTAAAAACCGCCAAACCAAAAGATGATGTTTCATTACCCACACGTGGGAACGAGATTTTAGGTTACAAGGATTACACCCCCCGCAACAAAGCGTTGGTTATGGCCGAAATGCTCGAAGTTGCCGCCCGGGTCAAATGGGTTTGTAATTTGGCTAGCCAACATGCCGCACAAGGGGTTTATCGTGATAACATGAACCTGATTGAGGACATTGTTGAGGTTTATAAAAAGGTTACAAGTAGCATCGGTGAAAATGTTCTACGTCTTGATAAGAATGCTATCCGCGCCCTTCAAAACACGGCCATCGGCCAGAATGCAGCCCTTACGCGCCAGCATGCCACACAGCTAAAATCATTTGCTGATGGGCATTTACGCCCCGCACCCACCGCTGGTTTTAAACACTAATTCCCTTTCATATTTTCAATTTTTGCAGGCGTGACATTGAAAATCACCCGTGATACTTTATTTGTTAAAGTTGAGTATAAAGAATTACTGGGGATATTATTATGAAAGCTTTGGTCGCGGTAAAACGCGTATTGGACTATAACGTCAAAGCCCGGGTCAAATCTGACAATTCCGGGGTCGACCTGTCAAACGTCAAAATGTCGATGAACCCGTTTTGCGAAATCGCAGTGGAAGAAGCCGTCCGCATGAAAGAAGCCGGCATCTTGGAAGAAGTCGTAACCGTGACAATTGGTCCGGCAGCCGCCCAGGAAACTTTGCGTACATCTCTTGCCATGGGGGCGGACCGCAGCATTCACATCGAAACGGATCAGGATGTCGAACCGTTAGCCGTTGCCAAATTGCTGCAAAAAGTGGCCGAAGAGGAAAATCCCAACCTGATTATCATGGGCAAACAATCCATTGATGGTGACAACAACCAGACAGGCCAGATGCTGGCCGCTTTGCTGGGCTGGGGCCAGG
>CAXGXG010000084.1:0-6577 GCA_964013525.1 uncultured Alphaproteobacteria bacterium
AGGCAACGCAGGAAGTGATTGCGGGATTGCAAACGTTAATCTGGGCACCAGTGGCGCGGAGATTGGCGGAGCCTTTGGTGGTGAAAAAGAAACAGGCGGCGGACGCGAGTCCGGCTCTGACTCCTGGAAGGCCTATATGCGCCGCAGTACAAATACTATCAATTATTCGACAAAACTTCCCCTGGCACAGGGTGTTTCCTTTGATCTCTAACATCTGAGAACTTGCAGATTTTTTAATGAAGCCGGGTTTTATGACCCGGCTTTTTCATTTTAATCGAATCTTAAACATCCCCTGTAATAATTTCCATAAATGGAGGGGTTTATGGGGTATATACATAGCGGCTATGAATATGGTGCGCGCAGGAAAACATCCAAGCGCAGGTACCAAGATAATGTTTATATTCAACAGGCTTTAGAAGCCAACACAGTGTGGCCTCAAGGCTCAAAGGGTCTAGGCGGGGACGGCCATTCAGACACTGCATCAACCTTGTTCAAACAAGGAGACCCTGTTTATAGCGAACGCTATATCCATAACAGTCTTAAAGATTAAAAGTTAGGCTTATTTTGCCAAATGCATTTCGTCAGAAAAGACGTCAATAACCAGACGCTCATACCCGTTTCTGGGGGCAACAAAAGCGTCATATTTTACACGCCCCGGATAGGCCAGCTGAAAACTGATATTTACGTCATTGCCAACCTGCTGGGCACTCCAGGATTTGATCACTGGTGATTTTGCAGAAGACCAGCTTGTGTCTGTTTGCCAGCTGGCGTTACGCAGTGTGAGGTTCACTGTCTTGCCGTTGTCCGCAACACTTGTGCTGTAATCAACCTTGCTATTCATATCCAAAACGATACGCGTTTTATCAACATGCTCGCCAATACGAAGGTTTTCTACATTTGGCAGGTTCGCAGCCGCGGCAGTATTAGCAGAGGTTGCCACAGGTGTTTTCGTTAGAACGGGAACAGGCTCCAGAACAGGCGCATCCCCCACAGGCTCAAGGACTTGGGGCTGGGGGTTCGCGGTCGGTTGCAATACTGGCGCACCTGGTGGGGATTGCAATGATGTAATTTGATTGTCTGTTGTATCCAGCGGGGAGATATTGATCAAATCAGGGCTGTCATCATTCAGCAAGACCTCCAGCTGATCCATCAGATCGCGCATATCTTGTTCCACTGCGACCAGACGTGTGATCGCAGGAGACACCAGATCAAAATCATCACGAAGGCGCTGGACTTCGCCTTCCAATCTGTCAAAGCGCGCTTCTTCGGATGGGGCTGGCTGTGCGAACAGACGTCGTGTATTCAATCCGGCCGGTGCAGAAAGGGTTTGAAGCGTTTCAAGGGATTGGGCGCTCTCGCTCAGGGTTGCGTCGCTGCCGATAACCTCAGGCGCAGTTTCCTGTTCTCCGCGCGAGCACGAGATCAACAGCGCCAGTATCATAACCAGCGCGAGCACAAGCCTAGCCCTTTTCAAAAGAAAGTGCGTCTCAGCTTCGATGTAACAGTCATGCATGTTCAGAATGAACGGCATATGAATATGAACTCCATAGAGTACCCCATATCCACATTAAGCCATACCGAATCAGAGAGCAATGCTTAAAGGCTGATTTTGTTAAATTTTATTTAATATTGAAGCTTTTTTTGTCAAAAATACGGCCTTCATACTCTTGATCGCCTTCATAAACAAGGGTCAATATCCCGTTTGAGAAAGATGGTTGTGTCAGACCTAATAAAAGCGTGCGACGATCTATTTCCGGATACAAGGCAACATTGTTCAACAAACCCACCTCTTCAGTCTGGCCATTCGCAGGTGTCCAGTAGGCCTTCACGCGGCCATAGGACGAATAGAGGCTGTTTTGACCCGCGATATCAAACTGCAACTGTGGCATGCCCTGATTGTTCTGAGGTATGAACTGTGGGTTCTCCAAAGTAACAACCGGATTTGCATCTCCCTCACGTACAATAACGGGAATGGTAAAGCCCAAATTCACCTTTAACATAGCAGAAGCACCACCAACCGCAGTCGAATTCGCCGTATCTCGATCAACCGCCAAGCGGGTGATTGCAAGATGCGCGCGGTACTCACCAGGCGCTAAATCTGCGGGTCGACGCAACGAAATACGAATGCGTTGACGCCCCTGTGGTTCGAGCGTGACCTGTCGCGGACTGAAGCGCAACATTTGGTCGGCAGACATATCACGCCCAGATGCAGACATTAATTGATCAACCGTATCATATTTACCCTTGTCATTCATCTTTAGCAGGGTCCAGCCAAGGCGGTATGTCCGATACTCGCCCGTCGTATTGATCAGTGTAATAACAGTGGAACGATCGCGTCCTTCAAATACTGTGCGCAAAGGTGTTATCAAAAGATCCGCACGGGCCTGTCCCGCCTCAACCACACACATTGCAACCAGCAAGAAAAAACAAACATACAAACGTTTCATAGTCAGATCCTTTGTGAACTTAAAAATTTACAGATACAGTCATCGTACCATTATAGTTGGAATCCGGGTAAAATCCCCCGTCACCGGATGTTCTTAATGTCGCGCCTACGTTAAATGTCGCATTTCCGGCAGGATCTGTCGTGACGGCCGCAGGCCATATAGACGGGTTTGAGATTGTAAATGCAGAACCGCCGTCCAGCGATGTCAAATTATTAAAGCTGACATTTATAATCAACGGCGTGCTGCCTGGAAATCCGCTCACGTCGAAAACAGCCTCTTCGGGCTCCACAATAAGTTTCACAGCTTGATCTTTGGAAACCACCCCCAAAGGCGAGATCGTCAGTTGATGGCTGCTAGCATTGTTGCTGAGCGCAAATTCTCCAAAGGTCAGCGCCTGTGTTTCATTGATCGCTGCAGTGGCAATATGCACGCCAGAGATCAAGAAAACCAATAATAATAAGTATTTCAGAGCGTTCATAATTAAAATATAGTCACAGGGCAATCATTTGTCCAACATAAAGACATCCCGCGGCCAGGGCCGCGGGATGCTTCAACTGCTCTAATTAAAGAATTAGTAGTTCAGTGACACTGTGTAAGCTACAGAGTATGCACCATCTTCATAAGCATTTGCACTTGCAACTGTAGAAAGTGTTGCACCGACGTTTACTGTGACATCACCAGCAGCATCTGTTGTTGCTGTTGTTGCCGGATCAGATGTAAACGTATCGATTGAGAAATCTTCGTTACTTGCTGTACATGTACCGCATGTCATTGTTAGCGGGCCTGTCGGCAATGTAATATCAAGTGCCGCGTTTGGCGCCGCACCGGTTACATCGAAAATACCCATGTTACCAGCTGCCACTTCAACGATACGCGCATCGCCAGGGTTACCATAAACAGGTGCAGACCCGTCAGGCGCGATCAAAATTGTAGAGGTGTCTGTCGCGTCGTTTTTCGCTGTGAATGTACCAAAGGCAAGCGCCTGTGTTTCTGTCAACGTAAACGCGTTACTGACTGTCGCGGTGATGTTTGTACCTGCATCCTCAGCTTTTGCATCCAGTACACCGAAAGCCAGTGTCGCTGTTAATGCGCCGATTGCCGATACTTTGAGAGTTTTTTTAATAAAGTCCATTTTAGTCTCCTCGATTCTTGAGGTTTAAATCAAAGACCATCATTTATTTAAATAATGGGCCACACTCCCTAAGTATGAGGGGGCAACAGTTAAATCTCTCTTAACAACAGATAGGATTCGATGTTTTTTTTAGAAAAATCCCTTTTTTCCTATTCAAATCAGGCAGAACCCCTTAGAATCCAAGGTGAAGTGATCACTTCTTCTTTATTCTATGCGAATCACATTGCGATCTTATTTGCGCGTCAGCATCAGCGCCCTGACCCTTATTGCGGGTCTATCCACTCCATCTGCACCAGCACATGCGGGGGATTTGTCACGCGATTCGCTCTTGGGTCTGGCGCGTGAATTTGTCACGCGTGTAGGGAACGGTTTTCAACAAGCTGATGATGATGTAAACACCGAAACCGCTTCAGAAAACGTAGCAGACCGCATCCCTGATGGTGAAGAACTGATCCTGCAAACCTTTGCTGGCGAGGATATGGTCCCGTTAAATTACGATATTATCGCGATCAAACAATCCTATGGCGCAGACCTATTATTAGAAGACTTCTTTAATGCGACAGCATTTCCAATCTTTTTCGACTATGACACAAACATTGCTGACGGGTGGTTCATTCGCGAGGACAATACCTTTACCCTCGACCTAAACAATCAAACGGTCATGATCAATGGCGAAGCGCGCGACCTGTCACCCGGAGACGTTTTTGAGGTGGATGGAGAAATATACGCGCAATCCACGGCTGTTGCAGAATGGTTTGATTTAGAGTTTCAATATGATTTTGAAGAATTACGCTTGCGCATCTATTCACCCACCCCCCTTCCTGCCGAGGAACGTTTCATTCGTGAAAACAGAAACCCGCTGAGCACTAATGCGCGTCAAAACCCTGTTTTGCCGTTTGAGGAATTGGAATACCGCGCCGTGGGCATCCCCTCTGTCGACGTCAACTTGCGCGCAAACTATAATAAAGTTGGCGATTCACCGGCACGAAAACGCCTCAGCTATTCCCTGATCGGCGCAGGTGATGTTGCCTATCTGAATGGTAAAGCATTTATCTCAGGCGATACGGATGAACCCGTTACAACCGCGCGCCTATCGTTCGAGCGCGAGGACCTTGATGGCAATCTGCTGGGCCCATTAAATGCAAAATTCTTTTCATTTGGTGATATTGAAACAACCCGCCTCCCTATCAGTGGCCTGTCATCACAGGAACAAGGTGTGCGGGTTACAAATGACATCAACCGCCAGCGCAGTGGCTTCAGCACAACATTTTTCCGCGGTGATGCACAGCCCGGCTGGGATGCGGAACTTTACCGCGATGACACATTAATCGCCAGCCAGCGCATTGATGAAAACGGACAATATGAGTTTTTAGAAGTTCCTTTGTTTATCGGTGAAAATAAATTCCGGGTCGTCTTATACGGACCGCAGGGTGAAATTCGCGAAATCAATGAAACGGTTCCGATCACCGCAAATGAATTAAGCGGTAGTGGCCCGACATATGATCTCTCTTTGACACGTAATAATGAAATTACTTATAGCGCCAACCGTCTAAACCGACCACAGGACGGAACCCCGACCTTGCGGGCGCGTGTTGATATGCCGATCACAAACACGATTACCAGTTATACAGGGATCCAATCCCGTGATGAGGGGGACAAGCGCCGAAATTACCTTGAGGCTGGTGCAAATGCCTACCTGTTTGATACATTCTTTGACTTAAACACCAGTTTTGAAGCCAGCGAGCAGGAATTGGGCGCTGAACTGGTTACACGCCGCAACTTTGGTGAGCACTCCTTGCGAACCAGCACCTTCTTGGCGACTGACGGTTTTCAACCGGGCGCTCTTAACGACACGAACCCGACAACCTGGCGGTCGGATCTACAATTAAACGGCCCCGCGCCAGATCTAATCGGGCGCAACTCCAGCTATAATTTGACCACACGCTTTTTAATGAGTGCGAATGGGGACGAGAATTTAAATGCGTCCGCCTCTTACTCGACACGCCTTGAAAATACGATTGTGAACCAAGGGCTCAGCTACAACACGAATCGTCGCCAGCTTTTAGGGGGCCGTGACGAATCTCTTAACTATACAGTTAACGCCCGCGGATTTTTAAAAGGCGGATTTTACAGACTTGGCGGTAATTTTGAAATCATACCTGATACCGCGCTTGATTCGCTTTTAGCCAGCTATAGCTATCCTTTTACACCGAATCTCAGCTCGCAGTTTGAAATTGAACACCGAATTGACCCCAGCCAAACGGATTTTACCGGAACGCTCAACTGGAAAACGGACAAGGCTACATTTTCACCCCGCGTGAATTTTGATACGGATGAAAATGTTCAGGCCTCCCTTAACGTTCGTTTTGGCGTGGGTTACAACCCGACGACCAATGACTTTAATCTTTATAACCAGCGTCTGACAACAACCGGGGCTGTCGTCGCACGCATTTACTTGGATGCCAATGGTGATGGGGTTTATACCCCGGGAGAGGAATTGATTGAGGGCGCAGAGCTGAATGCCCCACAGGTGCGCCGCGAGGGCATTTCAAACGCAGACGGGATTGCCTATATTCCAGATCTGCCACGTGGCATCATCACGGACGTGACCCTGGACCCCTCAACCCTGTATGATCCTTATTACATTCCAAATTTTGAAGGGATATCTATTCGCCCCCGCCCCGGCGTGGTCAAAGAAATCAATTTCCCGATTGTTGTTGGCGGGGAGATGGACGGAAGCGTCCTTTATGCGGAAGATGAAACAAATACACCTGCGCGCCAATATAATGTGCAATTGGTTGCACCATGGGGTGAGGTCGTGGCTTCGACACGCAGTGCCTATGACGGCTTTTATGTCTTTAGTAATGTGCCACCCGGCATTTATTACTTAACAGGCGATTTTGACGCGGCAAAGCGCACGGGCTATCGTCTGCCGACACCGAAACTCTACACTTTCAAACCGGATGGCAGCGTCTTTTATGAACAAAATCTGACCATG
>CAXGXG010000085.1:0-6538 GCA_964013525.1 uncultured Alphaproteobacteria bacterium
TGGATGCCTATATTCAAATCAAGCGCAGCGGCATTGAAGACCCGCTGCACGCTATGACGCCATCCATTAAAACACCTGACATCTATGCGTTCTATTTCCTGGATGAATTTTTGGGACAGCTGTTGGTGGATGAGGATCGGAAAGTTCACATTGATGACCTTTATCGTTTGCCTGAACTGTTTGACAGCCTGCCAACCGGATTGTCTAAACGTTTGGCATCTGATCATATGGTCAATCCGTTTGAGAAAGCCTATAAGGCAGACCTGAGTGCAAAGCAAAAGCGCCAGGTTGTTGCCCATTTCCTATCTGTTATTGATGGGAAAGATGCAAAAGAACACAAACACTTGGCAGGCGCTGCGGACAGCATGCTGTCCTATGCGGATTATGACGGTCAGGCCCCGGCCTTAAACGGTTTACAAAATCTGGTGCCGGAAATGCGCGAAAAGGTTTACGGCCTGGCCGAATTGTGTGCCGGCCGCAACAATTTGAACATGGGACAATGGTGTCTTGCCAAAGAGCCTGGCCCTGGTAGTGCCAAAGATTTTAAAACACTTGCGCATGCAGGCTTGCTCCAAAATATGTCATTGGAGGAAATGTTTGAAGGGGTTCTGGACAACGCCCTTAAAAGCATGGATTGGAACGCGCTTTTGCCTGAGCTTTACCCACTAGACAATGCCGAGTTTAATTTTAACTTGCGTCAGATTTTGCTAAACGGCGCGCCTGAAACCCGGTTTGACCAGCTTTACAAGACTTATAATGAAAAAGGGCTTGAGAATATTCTGTCATTTATTGACGGACCGATGGAGCGCGCCAATTTCTTTGCCCTGGCCGCAGACGCGACAAAAGACCCGCAGCTTAAAAAAGAATATCAGCAGATCGTCACGTCTTTAGATGGTCAAATGCTGGAATATGCCACGGATAGCGTTTTGGTTCCTGAAAATATCGTCAATGTCTATTATGATAGCGGCGATATCTTTGTTCGTATGAAAGATGATGAAATGGTTCTGCCCAACGTTCAGGGGCAACGCCATGTCGCGGGTATTTTCTATGCGCTTGAACGATATGCGTTGATCAAAGTGGGGTTTGAGCTGATCAATCCAAAGACAATTGATTTTGCCGAGGTTACGACCGATGCCAACGGTACGCAAACATTGGGCATGATTTCCAATGGCGTTTACATTCCGGTTTATTTGAACAGCGACGAAGATGCGCAAACTGTTTTAAAAACCATCACGGATCGCAATCCGGACCTGATGCAGACAGGATCTGACCTCATAAATCTGAATGCCCTGTCAATAGTGGATTTTTGTGCCCAAGAAGGGATCATCAGCCTCTACCGTGGTGCCTATTGCTATGCGCATTATGACATGGAAGAAAAAGCCAAAAAGGCTTTTCTGGAAACATTGGAAAACAGTGATGATTACATCAAGGTTCAGGATCGCTATATTAATTTAAAGTCTGCGGACTTTTTTATCTATGATCCGGAAAATGAAATCCTGACAGTTCGCGCGCATGGCTTTAATTATAACGGCCAATCAAAAATCCAGCATAAGGATGATACATACCCGAAGATTATGACCGAGGCGATTGAGATGTCGCGCGGTGCCTATCGTGCAATGACGGCAAAATTAAAGGCACATGGCTATTTGCCGGCTGAGGATGAGGACGTCATGATCAACCCCGCACAAATTGTTAGCGTACAGGCGTCGCATTTGGGTGACATGGCAGTTTGTCACGTTATTATGCAGGGCGATGACAAGCCGTTTGTGGTCGCAAACCCTGCAAATGCATTCTTTGACATGGCGGAAAAAGCCTGCCCTTCCATCCGTATGCAGGATGATATTTATCAGATTTCCCGTGTCGAAGCCTTGGGAAGCTTTAATTCATCAAACGAAGTTTCTGTTCTGGCCGATAATGTAAAATATGCCTACGCGGACCTCAAATCCGCTTATAATGTGACCACGCAAAAACTGCTGATGCGGGCCGGTTCAGATCAGATCAATGCGGCAAGTGTCAGCATGCTGATCGGCGAAGAGGAACGTTTGAACGCTTATTTCAATACGCGTGCAGCCTGCAAAATCAAAACCAGCAGTCCGGCGTATGAAATCCGTGAATTCAGAAAAGTCGTCGAGGGCAGACAGAAGAATGAAAAAAGCCAAGCTGTTGCGCATCATCGCAGCCGCGAGCTTTCACGCATGATTGCACGCAATCCGCAATTTCAGGACATGACGTTCAAATCCCACCAAAATCCGCAAGTGATGCTTTTTGGTACCCACCCCCGATATGCGCATCCCGGAACAGGACATGCGCAAACGCAAAAGCCCGTTGCAAATCACCCGACTTTAAAAGCCGGCACCAAAATGTAGGGCAGTTGTACGCGGATATTAGTATCCGCGTGTGTTTCTGGATGCACCCGTTATCGCATCGCCCAGCCTGCGTGTATCCTCACCCAGACCTTCAACTGTATTGCATGCGGACAAACCGATCGGCGCGGCACTGACAAAAGCCACCAACAGCAAAATATTCAATAAACGTCTCATGTTTTTATCCCTCAATGAAAAAACGACACTGTGCGTTTGATAAATTGCATTTATTTTTTAAAATTGACAAGGGGGATTTTAAAAGCCTGCCGTAATAAAGAACAATGGGATGAAACATGAAAGGAATTGATATGAAACTCTTTAAATCCGCAATGATGGTTGCAGGCTTGACAGGTATGATGGCAACATCAGCCCTTGCCCAGGCACCGAATATGATTGACTGGGACGCCTTGCGCCAAATGAACCCGTCCGAACAACGAACATACCTTGATGAACAACGCAAAGCCTTCCACGCAATGAGCGATGAAGACAAGCGCGTCGTGATGCAAGAGCGCCGCGAATGGTGGCAGAACCTGAGCGATGCCGAGCGTGAGGATATGAAAGAAGCTCGCCGTGAATTTGTAGAGAGCCTCCCACCCGAAGCCAAAGAAAAATGGCGTGAACGTCGCGAAGACATGAAAGAAAACATGCGCGAGAAGTGGGAAAACATGAGCGAAGAAGAGCGCGCTTCAAAAAAAGCGGAACGCAAAGAAAAATGGGAAGCGATGAGCGAAGAAGAACGCGCCAAGCACAAGAAAATCCGTGAAAAGCGCCGTGATCATCACCTTAAAAATAAACCTGCCAAGGATGCAGGCACAGAATAAGTCCAACTTAAATCAAAGACTCCCCCACTACACGGCCGGCCCACACCGGCTGTGTTTTTTTATGCGTGACTTTCCCATAGCACCCCACTAAACTGCCCCCTATTATGAGAGATTTTAAGACCATATCGATTGATGTCGAAAATACACGCGATGCTGTTTTATCTGCAAAGCTGGAAATGCCTGCCGACGAAAAGCCGCATGGGTTTGCCATCTTTTCCAATTGTTTTACTTGTGAAAAAGAATTCTTTGCCCCAAAGCGTGTTGCCCGCGCGTTGGCTGCCAAGGGCATTGCCACAGCCCGCTTTGATTTTACTGGCCTGGGCAAAAGTACGGGGCGGTTTTCCGACACCAACTTCACCACCAATGTTGAAGACATTCAAACCATCGCTGCTAAGATCAAGGCGGATTATGGCGCAGACATTGATCTTTTGATTGGACATTCATTCGGGGGCGCCGCCAGCATTGGTGCGGCCGTAAGCTTCCCTACGCTTAAGGCTGTGGCAACAATAGGTTCTCCAAAAGACCCTCGCCATGTGATGCGCCATTTTGAAGAACACGCCCAGATTTTTGAGCGTGACGGTATGGTTGAGATTACAGTTGCAGGGCGAACCTATATCCTGAAAAAACAATTTGCAGAGGATGTCAAAGCCCACGACATTGAAACCGAAACGCGCAATTTAAAAGCCGCGTTATTTGTATTTCATGACCCGCAGGATGAAATGGTCGCATGGCAAAATGCGCTGGATCTGTTTGACCGCGGACCTGATGAAAAGTTTTTGATCACATTAGAAGATGCCGGCCATATGCTGTCCAAACTTGTGGACGCGGAATATGTGGCAAATGTTCTATCCAGCTATGTTAAGAATGGCAAAAAACCGCAGGGCGACAATATTCGCGCAGCTTAACAGCGCGGGTTTTCTCTCGACATTACTATAGTTTGGGGGGCTTGTTCACAGGTCCGGATTTTTTCAATGCGGTTCGAACAGCTTGAATTGTCTGGGCATAATCACCGGTGTGGTGAATACCGATACCACCGGCTTTGCGCCACGCATCCACATTTTTCTTGCGATCATCAATCAGAATTCGGCCAGGGCCGGCCACCAAGTGCTTGTCCTGACTGGCAACGATCATGAGGTCTTTGAGGGCAAACCGCCCCTTTTCAGAAACGAAGGCTTTGACCCATTCCGCCTTGCCACCGAAACACTCGGAATGCGTTACCGGCGCTGTTAAAAACCGCACTTTTCCTATAGCGGTCAGGTCGTTGTAAAAATCCCGTGCACCAGGATAAGCGCACATGCCGGCAAACCATTCTTTGCAATTCATCCGCTCGTAATCGGGGGTGCCATCAGACAGGCGCAGGCCCGTATCATCGCAGTGGCGGTCGAAATCTGTCAAAACGCCGTCCAGATCTAAAAAAATCATGGGCTTCATCTCCACTTTTTTTGTATCCACTGTCATCGGTGCATCCTGTCGTTATTCACAAAACTGGCATGTGCCTTACATATGGATTGCGCGTCCGTCTGCAGCCAGTGCTGCTTCTTTCACAACCTCGTTCAAAGTTGGGTGTGCATGGCATGTGCGTGCAATGTCTTCTGAACTTGCACCGAATTCCAAGGCCAATCCGATTTCAGCAATCAGGGTTCCGGCTTCGGCCCCAATAATGTGACAACCCAAAACGCGATCCGTTTTTTTGTCAGACAGGATTTTAACGAACCCCTCGGTCATGTTCATTGCACGTGCACGACCATTAGCCATGAACGGAAATTTACCCACGTTGTAGGCAACACCATCAGATTTTAGCTGCTGTTCAGTCCTGCCGATTGAGGCCACTTCGGGATGGGTATAAACGACGCCGGGGATGGCATTGTAATCAATATGTCCTGTTTCGCCGGCAAGAATTTCAGCAACAACTACGCCCTCATCTTCGGCTTTATGGGCCAACATCGGGCCGCGGATCACATCACCAATGGCATAAATGCCTTTCACATTGGTTTCGAAATTGTCATCAACATCAATCATGCCGCGCTCAGCCATTTTGACCCCAGCGTCTTCAAGACCCAGACCTTTGGTATAAGGTTTGCGGCCGACAGACATCAAAACAACATCTGCGTTCAGCTCCTCGGCATCACCGCCTTGTGCGGGTTCAACTTTCAGGGTCACACCTTTTTTGTTTTTCTCGGCAGAGACAACCTTTGAAGACAGTTTGAATTTCATGCCCTGCTTCTCAAAAATCTTTTTCATCTCGCGCTGGATATCCTGATCCATTTCCACCAGAATTTTGTCCATATATTCAACAACAGTGACTTCACTGCCCAGACGGTTCCAAACCGATCCGATTTCCAGACCAATGATCCCGCCGCCGATTACAACCAGCTTCTTTGGCACTTCTTTCAAATCAATCGCATCATCAGATGTCACGATTTTTTCGCCATCAATCTCAATACCAGGCAGGGTTGACACTTCGGAACCCGTGGCAATTACGATGGATTTCGTTTTCAACTCGGTTTCTTTGCCGTCTTTGCCAGTGACAATCACCGTATCGGCGGACTGGATGCGACCATGACCGACAACATGATCGACCTTGTTTTTCTTGAACAAGAACTTGATGCCTTGGGTATTGTCTTTGACCACGCTCTCTTTGTGATCCATCATCGCCTTCAGGTTCAGCTTGGGTGTGCCCACTTCGACGCCCAGCTTTTTCAGCTCGTGCCCGGCTTCTTCAAATTTGTGTGAAGCATGCAACAGGGCCTTTGACGGAATGCACCCGACATTCAAACATGTTCCGCCCAGGCTGTCGTCCTTTTCAATGCAGGCGGTTTTCAAACCCAGTTGGGCCGCACGGATTGCGCAAACATAGCCGCCGGGGCCGGAACCGATAACAATGACGTCATATTCTTGTGACATGGGTATATCCTTTATTTTGATTCGATCTCTTACCCGTACCATAGCGAAACCCGCACGGGAAATCGAGAGGGAAATGCCCGCCGTATCAAAGGTTTTCTTCCGTGGGAATTTTGATAAACTCTACGTATCAAAGGTTGAGCAATCAAAAGAACAAAAATAAGCCGGGGTCAGTTTGTCGTATAAAATCAGAAGTTTATTCATCGCATTTACATCTGTTTTGCTGTTGGGATCGTGTAGCCCGACCAGCATAATTTTAAACACAGGCTATCACGCAGCCAGCGCCTTGTTCGGCAGTGGATCATCTTCTTCTGTTTCGCGCCGCGCACCTGTGATCCGCCGCAGCCATCAGGCCTGTATGAACAGCCTGATTTCGCAAGGGGTTGCCTTTACTGTCATACCCGTTGATCAAAAAGGACAATGCACTGTGCAAAATCAGCTTGTCTTGGACCG
>CAXGXG010000086.1:0-6513 GCA_964013525.1 uncultured Alphaproteobacteria bacterium
CTGCAACAGGGCCTCTTCCGCCAAATGCACACGTGACGACCCGTGATCTTCCAAACGTCCGTAGGCTGTGGCCAGCAAACGGTGAACCAAAGGTGAGCGCCCTTCTGTTTTCAGTGCGCGTTCCAATTGGTTGACGGCAGGCTGATATTGGTTATCTGCCAACAGGCTTTGGCCATAATTGGCACGAATCAGGTCAGCTGATGGCGCCAATTCAACCGCGCGCGCATAGGGCCCCAATGAGTCCTTGATCTTGCCGTTTTCAAACAGGATCTGGCCCTTTAATTCGTGAAAATAAGGGTTGTTCGGCTCTTCCGCGATCAAGCCGTTCAAATCGGCCAGAGCTTGGTTCAAATCATTCTTGCGATAATGGGCAATCGCACGGGCATAGCGGTTGGCAACCGTATCCGCCGTATAGCGCAAGGCCTGTTCGGGATATATGAACCCGACCAGTTTTGCCTGCATACGGCGAAACATCTCTTGTGTCTGTTCGTTTTGGGACGGTTTGTCCGCAGTGCGTTCCACACGGGTTTGCAAAAATGAAATCCGGTTTGATGTCAGCGGGTGCGTGTATAAATATTCACTGCGGCGCGCGGCGGGCAAAACATCCTCGGCCTGCAGTTTTTGTAAAAAGGTCAAAAGGCCTGTTGCATTATAGCCCGCATCACTGAGGTATTTGACGGCCGCCTGATCGGCGGAGGCTTCCTGTGTGCGTGAATGAGCCAAAAATCCCTGTTGCGCCATTGTAGTACCGCCTGAGAAAATTGCACCGGCCGCACCACCGTTTCCGGTTGCAGCAGCGGTGGCCACGCCCAGAATACTGGCCAAAATCGCCTGAAAACTGGCCTGCTCCATGACCCGGGCCGTTCGCACCAGATGCGCACCGGCAATATGGCCTGTTTCGTGCGACAAAACGCCCAACAGCTCACCCGGGTTTTCGGCTTCCAAAATTACGCCCGTATATAAAAAGATATTCATGCCCCCCGCGACAAAGGCATTCAGCCCGGGATCCTGCAGCAAGATCAACCGCACATCGTTACGTCCGATACCCGCCGCATCAAATACAGGTTGGGTCAAATCGTACAATCCGTTTTCAATTTCGGCATCACGGATAATGCTGGGCATGCCCTGCGCCTGCGCCACAGCAGGCAGCGCACAAAAAAACATGAGGGCCAAAGCCAGAATTTGAAAACGCGAAAACAATGTCATGGGTTTAATATAGGTGAAAACCCGCCATGGAGTAGCTGCCGATAACCCGACGGTCGGGAACGGAGTAAACTTTGAACGCACGGTTGGTTTCCAAAACATTTGTATAATCCGCAATAAGATCAAGGGCCCTTAACTGGTCAACTTCGGCCAGTGTGAAAAACGGCGCCCCAACCTGCAGATAGGGCACGTTACATGATTGATACTGGCTCAGGAAATATCCCCCTTGAAAAAGATTGTCCAGGACGCGCTTGGCGCTCCACCCTGTGTAGCCGTTGGCTGCCCAGACTTCAGGATCCCATTCATCAACACCCTCCCATTGGGCGCGCTGATCAAACATATCGTTGCCCTGATTATGACGCAGGCGCATCAGCCGTTCCTTGAGCCCGCAAAATCCCTGACGAAACGGGTTTTCAGCTTGGCTGTTTACAGGTGCCTCGCCCAACGGCATGGATCCCGCCGTACGCGGCTGGTCCGCATGGGCCGTACCCAAAACCGTGATAAAAAACAAAAAACCGGAAAGAAAGAGTGTGTAGTGTTTCATGGTTATGATCATATCACAAGTGCCTGGCGCAAATTAAAGTTTTTTTAGCAAAAAGCTGCTATTCTTAATACTGGGGAGAGGAGTTTATCCATGGATGCAATCAATACTGCTTTGTCGGGTCTGCGTGCGCAGTCAACCCGCGTTGCTGCCGCGGCTGAAAATATCGCAACCGCAGGCGCAGAACCCTTCACCCGCAAAGAGGTTAGCCTCACATCTTCAAACGGCGGTGTCCGGGCTGAGGTGTCCGAAAAAATGACGGCACCCGGTCTTTATGATGCGGGTGTTCCGTATCTGGACGATGTCATGTCCCTCAAAACAGCTGAAATTGCATATAAAGCGAATATCAGTGTGCTGAAATCAGTGGCTGAAATGGAACAAAGCCTGATCGAAACACTGGCGTGATCCAAGGTATTTTTCGCCCCCCAACTTTTCATAAATCTCTTGACAATTGCCTTATCAGGTATTAATCCTGTGAATCAGTTACGTAAATTTAACGGACAATAATGATTCACGGCCAACATTGTGATGCCGCGGTCTTTAACTGCGTCCATATTAACTTGCCAAGGAGACCCTGATGAACCCGCGCAAACAAGCTTTAGAAAACCTCGTTGCACCTTTCAAAAAATTTGCAGCCAAATACGATCCCAAACAATTGCCTGATCAGGCAAAAACAATTGCCAAGGATTTCACAGCCTCTATGAAGGGTATTAATGAAATGGCCAAGGCTATGCGCGGCGCGATGTTGATGCAAACCATCAACCAGAACGTATCTCCGGCCCACGTCGAAGCCTTCATCAACGAACTGTATGACACATTCACAGGCGAAGACACAGCCCGCGCCATCACACAGTTGGTTCACGCACAGGAAATCCCGACACTGCCATCCAAGGCGGCCGCAAAACTGGACAAATTGAAAGATCCGAAATTCGCTGCACCATTGGCCGTTGCATTGAAACAAGCAGCCCAGCGCGGCGCGATTGACAAGGCCATTGATATGGCAAAGCAAGGCGTTGCCAAGGCACCGGGTGCAAACCCTATGCACATCATGATCGCAAACAGCGTTCTGGACAATGTCGGCATGGTGATGAACCAAGCCAAAGACCTGGACATGAAACAGGTTGTAACATTGGTTCAAAACGCCGCAAACGTGATCCCGTTCAAAGTTGTCGAAGACCAACTGGACGGTGCATTGGCAAATGTTGATAAAGACACTGTTCAGGGTGCTTTGGATCAGGTGCGCGCACAGCTGCCGACAGCCAAATCGATTGCAGATGCGTACGGCGCTGAACTTCAGAAACTGAATGCAAAAGTCACAGGCAAGAAACCATCAAACGATGATGACAAATTCAAAGGCCCGGACAAATTCGGCTTCTAATTTTCGAATTTAAAGACTAAATATAAAAAGGCCCCCGGCACGGTATGTGTTTTGGGGTCTTTTTTATTTAATGGCCTTTTTCGGGTTTCATGTTAGGCTGTTTATCGAATTTTGAACCGATACATTCTACACAACAGAGATCAAATACCATGGCGAGTAAAGAACAAGACGAAAAGAAACAAAAACTGTACGCGGCTGCATTGGAATACCATATGCACCCAAATGGTCCGGGTAAAATTTCCATCACACCGACCAAGGATCTGGCCACCGCACGCGACCTGTCGCTTGCCTATTCACCCGGTGTTGCTGCCCCATGTGAAGAAATTGCAAAAGACCCGCTTAAGGCTATGGATTATACTGCGCGCGGAAATCTGGTTGCCGTGATCACAGACGGTACGGCCGTCCTGGGCCTGGGCGATATCGGCCCATTGGCTGCCAAGCCTGTGATGGAAGGGAAATCCGTCCTGTTCAAAAAGTTTGCCGGTCTGGATTCCATTGATATTGAAATTGATGAAAAGAATATCGACCGTCTGGTGGATACAATTGCAGCACTTGAACCCAGCTTTGGCGGGATCAATTTGGAAGATATCAAAGCGCCGGAATGTTTTGAAGTTGAACGCCGCCTAAAAGAACGCATGAATATTCCTGTGTTCCATGATGATCAGCACGGGACCGCGATTATCGTGGGTGCGGCCTTTCGCAACTGGATCAAATGGTCCAAACGCGACATGAAAGACATTCGTCTGGTGGCCAGTGGCGCGGGCGCATCGGCGATTGCCTGCTTGAACCTTTTGGTGGGCATGGGCCTGCCACGCGAAAATATTTTTGTCACCGACCGTTCCGGTGTGGTTTACAAGGGCCGCAACGAATCGATGGATCCGCAAAAGGAAGCTTACGCACAGGATACGCATCTTCGCACGTTGGAAGATGCGATTAAAGGCGCCGACGTTTTCCTTGGCCTGTCCGGTCCGGGCGTTTTGAACCAGGACATGGTCCGTTCCATGGGGACAGCGCCACTGCTCATGACATTGGCCAACCCGACACCCGAAATCATGCCCGAAGATGCCAAAGAGGCGAAACCGGATGCTGTCATCTGTACCGGCCGTTCGGATTATCCAAACCAGGTGAATAATGTTTTGTGTTTTCCCTTTATCTTCCGCGGGGCGCTGGATGTTGGTGCAACCGGAATTAACGAGGAAATGAAACAGGCCTGCGTCAAGGCGCTGGCCGATCTGGCCCAACAAGAAGCCACAGCCGAAGTTGCTGCCGTTTACGGCAATGAAAACCTGGAATTCGGGCCCAATTACCTGATTCCAAAGCCCTTTGATCCGCGCCTGATATTGGAACTGGCGCCGGCCGTTGCAAAAGCAGCCATGGACAGTGGTCTTGCCACCCGCCCGATTGAAGATTTCAAAGCCTACCGTGAAAAGCTGGAGCGTTATATCTTTAAATCCGGCCAGTTGATGCGCCCTGTCTATGACAAGGCCAAACGGGATCCGAAACGCGTGGCCTTTGCCGAGGGTGAGGAATATAAAGTCCTGCGCGCAGTGCAAAGCATCGTTGATGACGGCATTGCAAAACCCATCCTGATCGGACGCGAAGAGGTGATCCTTGACCGTATTGAAAAATTGGGCCTGCGCCTGAAGCGCGGAATTGATTTTGAACTGGTCAACCCGCAGGCCGATCCCCGTTACAACGAATATTGGGGCACGTATCATGATTTGATGGCACGCAAAGGTGTATCACCTGCAACTGCCAAAAAAGTGATCCGCACATCCAATACGGCCATTGCTTCTGTTATGGTCAAACGGGGCGAGGCGGATGCCATGATTTGTGGTGTTTTTGGACGCTATCGCAAACACCTGCGCCACATCCGCGATATTATCGGTATGCATGAAAATGCAGCCACCATGGCGGCACTGTCTGTTCTGATCCTATCCAAGGGGACCTATTTCATCAGCGATCCTTTTGTGAATACGGATCCGACAGCCGAAGAAATTGCAGAAACGACCGTTCTGGCGGCCGAGGCTGTGAAGCGTTTCGGTATTCCGCCGCGTGTTGCGCTGTTGTCTTATTCCGATTTCGGCAGCCACGAGGGACCCACAGTTGAAAAGATGCGCGCGGCAACAGCCCTTGTCCAAAAACGCGCACCTGATCTGGAGGTTGATGGTGAAATGCAGGGGGATACGGCCCTGTCCAGCACGATCCGTCAGGATGTCTTTCCAGGTTCAAACTTAAAGCATGATGCCAACCTTTTGATTATGCCCAATATCGATTCGGCCAACATCACCCACAATATGCTGAAAATGCTGGGTGATGGCATTCTGGTCGGACCGTTGCTTTTGGGAACTGAAAAACCGGCACATATTCTGACCCCGTCCGTGACATCACGCGGCATTATCAATGCCACAGCCCTCGCCACAGTTGAAGCCCAATTCCACGAAAGTGGCGGACTGGATCATGTTCAGGGCCTGACGGGTAAAGACAAAAAAACCGCCTGATTAGGAACAGCCCGATCAGACGTTTTAAAAAAAGCGAGAGAACGATCACGGTCGTCTGACAGGCATTCTTTGTGCTTTCTGATGGATATTCTTTGGATTGGCTGGAATAATCTCGCGGATATGCTGTTTGTTTTTCGGGATTACAGCGATAAGGTAGGGAAGCTTCTGCCCTGGTTCTATATTCTCGCCATAGGTCAGGGACATTGTTGTTTTGTCTGCTTCTTTGCTGACATTATAATCTTTAATTTCTGCTGGCAGTAAAATGATCTCGATAAAATCATCTTCTTTGATGGTAATGTCCGGGGCCTCTGCCTCTTTCCCAACGGCGGCCCAGGCCTGTATCCATGCGATGAATGGGTCTTTTGACAGTTCAGATTGAAAGGGTCCTTCAGCTGTTTCACCGCGAAAGATTTGTATTTCACTTGTAATATCACCATCTTGCATGCGGCTGGCGCGAGTGCCAAAAATTTTGCTGATCAACTTCATATCAATCCCCTTAATGAATGTAACCAATTAAACAATACCAAAATAAAATTATTATGTCAAATACGTCTCTGTTCCGGTGAACATTTCAGTATAAATCTATGGTGACACCTGTTTAACCGCAAAGAACGCACGATATCAGAGCTGGAAAACATGCGTGACTTAAAAGCCGCAAAAATATATGATGACAACTGGCGTATCAGCCGTTTAACCGACCCGGGCGCATCCTATGCAGGAAGATTTAACACAAGACGAAACACTGAACGAAGACCAGCAAGGGTTTACCGTTTCTGATGATTTCATCACCCGCCTGCGTGAAGAGCTGAACGGGGAGAACTTTGCCGAAGTGCGCGAGGAATGCTTGCCGCTAAGCGCGGCCGACACCGCCGAAATCCTGTCTAAAATTG
>CAXGXG010000087.1:0-6503 GCA_964013525.1 uncultured Alphaproteobacteria bacterium
AAAAAAACCTTTGCCAAAAATGTGGCTGGTTTCAACGTAATTTTGCGTATCGAAAGCTTGTATAGCGGGCAGCTTTTCTTCCTCAACAAACGTAGTCGCAAAATCAGGATCTTTGCGCACAGCTTTGACATGGTCGGAAAAATAAGGTTCAGGCTCGTGCAGACTGGTCGTGTCAACACACAGCTCCATCAGTTTTTCCAGCAGATTTGTACCACTTCTGCCCGTGGTCAGGCACATGACAATATTTTTATCCGTTTGAACCATTACGCGCCATAAGCTTGGTTGCGAATTTCAAAGCCTCGATATTTTCGCTGCCGGTTTCGACCATCGCCTGCCGCAAACCCGACATTAAATGGTTAAGAACGATATCGGTGCGCCCCTTGTAAGAGGCACGATGTCCTGCAAAATCTTTGGTATTGGGGGTTAACTTATACATATGCCCCTCATCAAAAATAATGTCGCCGGGCGCTTCATCTGCACCTGCCAAAAGATGGTCTAACATCACAGCATCCGCGCCGGCCGCAATGGCCTTTACGATTTCTGCCGCCGACATAAGTCCGCCATCCACAATCACCGGTGTCGCGGTCTGACTGCAGGCATCGACAACGTCCAACACAGCAGACAACAAGGGAACATCCGTCCCTGCAACCCGCCCGCGCGAGCCTACCTTAATCGCCTGCGCGCCATTGTTAATCAGAGCAAGCGCACCCTCGCCCGTTAAAACATTTCCAGCAATCACTTTGATTTTGGCAGATTGCAGTTGCGATATTTTATTCACAACATCCAAGGCGTCCTGATGGTGTGCGTTCGGCACATCCACAACGACGATATCGACCTCGGCATCAGCTAAGGCCTGCGCACGGTTATAACCGTCACGCCCAACACCCACTGCGGCCCCTACCTTTAAACGGCCCTTGTGATCGCGGGACGCCTCTTGATTGCGGGTCATATTTTCCAGATCCTTAACGGTCAAAAGCCCTGTTAACTTTCCTTCCTGATCTGTGACAATCAGTTTTTCAACGCGGTTCTGGTACATTTTGCGTTTGGCGTCTTCGGGCGATATGTCGCCTTTGACAGTGATAAGGTTCTCATGACTCATCCGTTCGGATACGGGTTGAAATATGTCATTTTCGCTGGCAAAACGAACATCGCGGTTGCTCAAAATTCCGACAGCCTTACCCGCTGCATCGACAACCGGTAAACCGGAAATACTGAAATTTCGCATCAGGTCGGCCGCTTCGGCCAACGGCGTTTCGGGAGACACCACAATTGGTTTTTCAATAATTTTGGCCTCGGCACGTTTGACTTTGCGGACCTCTTCAACCTGGCGGCCAACAGGCATATTTTGATGAATGACCCCCAATCCGCCTGCGCGGGCCATGGCAACAGCCATTTGCCCTTCAGTCACCATATCGCGTGGGGATGAAATTAAGGGGATGTTCAGATGAAATCGCTCTCCGATGCGGGTTTTGGTGCTGAGCGCATCAAGAGTTGTACGGCCTGCTCCCGGCAGAATTGTAACGTCTGCGAAATCAAGGCCGTTTTGTTCTGAAATTTTGCTGTGCATCAAATATACCCCCGTTTATACAAGGATATTCTAACCGCGGAAGCCCAATCCGACAACGTATATTTCCGAAGAATCCGAACGGCTGGCATCGGGTTTAACATGTTTTACCTTGGCAAAGTTTTTGCGCATGTCAGCCAAAAGGTCGTTTTCCGCCCCACCTTGAAAGACTTTGGCTACAAAATTTCCGCCCGGGTTCAGGACTTCGATTGCGAAATAATATGCGGCTTCGACAAGGGCCATAATGCGCAGGTGGTCTGTCTGTTTGTGTCCGATTGTCGGCGGTGCGATATCACTGACCACCAAATCGGCTTTCTCGCCATCCATCGCTTCTTTTAATTTGTCAGGCGCATCATTATCCATGAAGTCCATATGCAAAACAATTGCACCCGGCAATTCATCCATTTCAAGGATATCAAGGGCCACGACCTTGGCGCCCGTTTCTTCGGGCTTAACTTTATCAACGATAATCTGGGTCCATCCACCCGGGGCCGCGCCCAGATCGATAATATTCTGACCCTTTTTAATCAGGTTCAACTGCTCGTCTAACTGAACAAGCTTAAATGCGGCGCGCGAACGATAGCCTTGCGCCTGTGCTTCTGCCACATACGGGTCGTTCAATTGGCGCTGCAGCCAACGGGTTGAGGCGTGCGAACGCTTTTTTGCGGTTTTCACACGTTTCTTTTTCTGCTGCCCTCTGGGGTTAGGGTTTTTTCCAGATTTGCTAAAAGGTTTTTTGGTCACGTTGATCTGCCCATCTGACTGAAACACTGTCGCGCGGTTAAAAGCTTCGCGCGGACTTTTTTCCGTCTTTGTGTCTTATTTCAGGCAAACTTACCCCTTGGGCGCGTTTATGTCAACCAATGCCCCGATTTACATGGATTGACTGACGCCCCATTTGACCAGGGCTTCGTCCGTATCTGCCGTGCCACGTAAAATGATATGTTGAGATGTGCGAACGTATCCGCGGTGGCCTATATAGACGCTTTCGTCCAAGTCAGCCTTTACGTCTCCCTTGCAAATAAACCGCCAACCGGCTTTGCTTTTGGTCTGGATCAAGACCTCATTGCCGTTTCCGGTCAGTGACGCTGTTGCATTCGGATGCAAGTGGAAGCGAATTGCATATTCGGAGCCGCTTGCAGCACCTGTCAAACGGTCTTCGCCAATCAGGGCGCGGCCGGAATCTTTTAGCATCAAACGCCTGTGATGCGTTGCACCATAGCGCGCCAGATAACCGTTATGTGACCCCTCCAAAAGGCAGCATCCGCCATCATAACTGTGTTCAGCTGTGACATCCGGAATACCGACAAAGCAGCCATTTTTATCAATCGGTACCGCATTTCTGTGCGCTACAGTCAGGGTGGAATGTGCAGCTGTGGCGCGCAGGGCCTCAAACCATTCCCCATATTCCGACATCGCCCCGCAATTTACAAAGATGCGGTCACGGCCATAGCTGTATTCAAAGGACAAGGGTGCGGCATGAACCGATCGGCTTTCTTCGAGGGTACGCGCGGTTCCCGTATCGGCAATCAGAATACCACGACCCTGACGCAATTTTGTATAGCCTGAATGTTCCAACCGCTTTAGCGGTCGTCCACTGGCACCGGACAGGTTCAAAATGCAGTTTAGCAAATTTGCATCCCATTCATAACCACCGTTGAAGTGACACAGATTGCCATCCAAATGGCGGAAGAATTTTAACGCCGGCACCATTTTATCAATAGCAAACTGAATTTGCTCAGGGACCGGCAACTTGGCCAGATTCAAGACGGTTCTAAGGTCAATCAGGATCATCAAAACCTGCGCCAACTTAACAGGTGATCGGCTAATGTGCCCCCCATCGACAAGAATTTGCTTCTGAATATGTTCCAGAACCAGATCAAATGGCATTTCCAATTGCTTTTTTGGACTGCCGATGGCGATCATGGCATAGATCAACCCCTTAAGAGCGGCAAAACTGTCCACCGGGGACAGATGCCCATCAGTAATAACGCGCCCAAGATGTCGCGTCTGGCGCGAAATACTCAGGCGGACCTTAGCTTGAAAATCTTCATCCGCACTTAAGCCGTAGAATGAAAACGCACCAATCCAGTTGGAAAGACGCGCCCCCAACACATCGGGGCGCCAGATGATTTCTGTCCAGCGATCATATTGATCAATCCAGCTGGAGATCAATTCACGCGCACGCACGCGCGCCGCACCAGTTGAAACAGCCTTAACATCACGCAACCAGTTAAACCGGTGAAATTCCGCCATCCAGTCCTGTGATGCCGCCGGGGGTTCCCACGTGACTGTGCTCATTTCAATCAATTCGCCCGCAAAGAAGTAGCTGCCGCGAAGGATATCCTGCCCGATATCACTGCGCCCTGGCCATGGGTCTGTTGGGATCACCATCAGGTTGTCAGGGGATCCGCCCATCAATGTCAGATTGTAAAGCGGCGTTGAAAACGCAAGCGCCTTGGCCTGCCCTGCCAATCGCGTCAGCGGTTTAATTCCATTAAATTTTACGCCACCTGTGGTGTCCATAAGTATAGGTATTCCTATCGCAAGCTTTGAATGTTATCGGCATACCCGCCGGGACCATCTTTGAAAACATGACTGCCGGCAACCAGAACATTTGCCCCTGCGGCGCGAACCTGTTTTGCCGTATCCGCATTGATACCACCATCAACTTCCAAATCAATCAATCGGCCTGTCTTTTTAATTCGGCTTGATACGTTGCTGATTTTGTCTAGCAAAGGCAGAAAGCTTTGCCCGCCAAAGCCGGGATTAACCGTCATAATAAGAATTAAATCCAGATCATCCATCAGATGATCCAAGACCGATGTCGGCGTTCCGGGGCTGAGGGCCAGACCGGCACGCAGGCCGCAGGATTTGATTTTTTGAATGGTTCTGTGCGGATGGGGCCCTGCCTCAGGATGGAAGGAGATGATATCTGCCCCCGCATCGGCAAAGCTGTCAATATATTCATCAACAGGTGAAATCATCAAATGCACGTCGAATGGCTTATCGCTATGTTTGCGCAGATCTTTAACGACCTTGGGCCCGATGGTCAGGTTCGGCACAAAATGTCCGTCCATGACATCGACGTGGATATAGTCTGCACCGGCCGCATCAATCTTTCGCACCTCATCCCCCAGATTGGAAAAATCTGCGGAAAGAATAGATGGCGCGATGCGAACAGTGCTCATATGACGGGTCAGCCTGGGTTTATATTATTGTGCGGCGATAATACTGAATGGGACGAGCGTCCCTATCACTGATTCTATCAGGCGCGAATCACCCTCGCAATAAAAAATCCGTCCATACCGCCATTTTCTTGATCATGGAAAGGCAAAACACGGATATACCCTTGATCTGTCACGGCCTCGGGCAACCACGGAAGATCATCTTTTGTGTA
Source organism: uncultured Alphaproteobacteria bacterium (assembly GCA_964013525.1). Taxonomy (GTDB): domain Bacteria; phylum Pseudomonadota; class Alphaproteobacteria; order Micavibrionales; family CSBR16-224; genus CATLPD01. The sequence goes on from CAXGXG010000087.1 coordinate 4,965, forward strand.
AGGCTTCAAAGAAAAAGCACTGTTTTCTTTTAAAAATGCATCAACTACATTCTCACTTTCCGATTTTTGCAGCGAACATGTGCAGTAAATGATCTCGCCGCCCTTGCGCACAAATTTGGATGCATTTTGCAAAATTTCAGATTGCGTTTCGATCAGGCGCTGAACATCACCAGGCTTTTTCGTATGCAAAACATCCGGCTGATGGCGAATAGTGCCCGTCGCACTGCATGGCGCATCAATAAGCACGGCGTCAACCGGACGCTTTGGCATCCATACGCGTCCGTCAGCCGCCTCAATTTCCGCATTCAGGTTACAGCGCTCCAGATTCTCGCGAATTCGGCCTAAACGTTTACGGGCAATATCAACGGCGCTGACCTTAGCCCCGCGCGCGGCCAGTTGCATTGTTTTACCACCCGGTGCTGCACACAGGTCAACCACATGCGCGCCTTCATCAAAAGACATAAGTTGAACAGGTAAGGCGGCCGATGCAGATTGCACCCACCATGAACCATCGGCATACCCCTCCAATGACGGAACAAAGCCGGATTTCGTCAGGCGGATCTGGCCATTCGGCATAGCCACCCCACCCAGCCGTTTCGCCCAGTCCGTTTGGTTTTCTGATGATGATTTTATTGTGATATCAACTGGGCCCGGCTGTAAATGCGCATCGGCAATTTTTGCGGCTGCATCCGCGCCATAATCACGCATCCACGTTTTATAAAGCCAATCAGGTGTATTGCTTTTGATGTCCGTCTTTTCCAACAGCTCTTTTTGCTGACGCCCCAAGCTACGCAGAACACCATTTACAAAGCCTTTTTGCTTTACACACCCCAGCGCAATCGCCAAACGGACGGACGTATCAACAGCCGCATGGTCACGTACATCCATAAACAACATCTGCACCGCCGCGATCCGCAGTAACATCACCAAACGATCAGGGGTAATTTTTTTCAGCGGACGGTCTGATAGCGCCTGCAAAACGTGATCTACCTGCCCCAGTCGTCGCAACAGCTGGGCTGCGGCCTCACGTGCGAAACCACGATCACGCGGGTCCATATGTGCACATTTTTTCAGTGCCGCTTCAAACGCCACATCGAAATTCAATTTCTTTTGAAGAACCCCTTCCACCGTTTCGATCGCGCAGATACGGGACTGAAGGTCGTCGGGTAAGTTTTTATAATTTTTCAACGGCTTATGACCTTATCTTCAAATTCGCATGCATGTTTAATAATCATTCGGTAAATCCCTTCCATCAAATCAGGATCGACATGATTTTGTTCGCCCAATTCGCGGGCATGGTCAACAACCTCCTGTATACGATCCGGCAGGACTGCCGGAATGCCGCGTTCCTTTTTGTGTTTTGCAACCGTTTTCACTATATCAAAACGCTGGCCTAACAGGCGCGCGATCTCCACATCCAGGGCATCAATATCTGCACGGTGGCGCCGCATCTCCTCGCTTGGGGGTTTGACAGGCATATTTTCTCCTAAGTTTTGCTTGCTTTTTTATACGGTCAGGATAGTTTATTTTCAATGTCTA
>CAXGXG010000088.1:0-6323 GCA_964013525.1 uncultured Alphaproteobacteria bacterium
ATTATTGGTTTTCCATTTGGTCAAAGCCTGTTCCATAGCTGAAAAAGCATGGTTTGCGCCATGAATTGCACTGTCCATACAAACAGAATCCTCTATGCGTTCCAGATAGGCCAGAAAGCTTTTCCAAACCGGCCCCGTAGATTTACCATAGGGATTAAAAAAATGCACCTTTTTATCCCTATCCAAGCCGATGGTTCGCTCAATATTTTTTGACATGATTTGCCCTCCAAGGGTGGAGCCCTGCTTAACATAGAGGTAACCAATATAATGATCAAAATCAGCCGGCAAATCTGTCTGGACGGCTTTGCCAAAAGAATTGTTTTTAGGGGGAGATATGCCAAGGGTTTGAAAGTCTTTTTCAAGGGCTGCAACCGGGTCAAAGATATTCCCGAAATCGCTTTTTACACCCTCATAATGGTGCTCGAGAGCGCTATAGTAAGTGTAAAACCCCTTTAAAATTCGCTCGTATTCGACGCGGGTTAGCGTTGCTGACTGCAGAGGCTGGGTAAAGGAATGAACATGCAAACGCATATGCGCTTCATGGGTTTTGGTTTTCAAAGCATTGTGTAGCATTTACGCGGCTCCTGTTTTCCCACAAAAGCCGCAGAAACGTTTATGAAGGCCGCGCTTTGTTCTTTGGACAATGGCCCGGGCCCAAACGTTCCCGTTCAGCTGCGCGGGAGGGTGACAATTCGTCAATAATTTCAACCAGTCGTCGGTTGCGCATAAACGAAGCGTTGCCATACTCGCCACGTTCAAAACCAAACAGAACGATTGCATAACGCTGACCATCATCCGCTTCGTGGACGAAACCGATTGTTGCCCCGGACATGCGGGACCACCCTGTTTTTACAATGACAGGATTGAGGCGATTGTAACATATGCCATCTGTCGGGCGATAGAGAATATTGCGGTGTATAACCGGGTTTTCATCAAAGTATTCACCAAGTGTTTCATTATCTGCCAAAATTGAGAAAAGCTTTGCCATTTGCTCTGGCGAGGTACGGTGCCGCGCATTCGGCCAGCCTGTCGGATTCACAAAGTTTGTATTTTCGATGCCTTGCTCTTCGACAAAATCATTCATCATACTGACGAAATTTCTGACTGTACCGCCGACATGCTCCGCAATAGCGCGGCTCAACTTATTGTCGGAGCTTTTTGCAATCAGGCCCAAAGCTTCATGCAAGGTCAATGAATAACCTGCGCGCACACGGCCCGTTCCACTACCGCCAACGCTGGCTGCATATCTTGAAACCGTAATGCGGTCATCCAGGCTGACATTCCCGCGCTCTACTTCTCGCAAGGCCACGGCAGCCGTTACAATTTTTGTCATGGAGGCCGGATAGACAACACATTCCCCACTGTCATAGCGCTCTACACACGCTGTGTTTTTACGGACGATCTCACCTGTATCGATATTCATCACAATTTCTGCTTTTGGTGCCTGTGCTTGGGCAGGGCTTGCCGCTAAACCTGCGGACGCCAACGCCGCGCTTGCAAATGCGCCTGATATAGCTTTACGTGAAAAAAGTGACATGGGACCTTCCTTCTTATTATATTATTTTAAAATGATTGCGCAGATTATATGAAAAACACAAATGTTTGTCAAGGCAGGTGTATTACATGGTTTTTGTTGAATTCCCCCATAACCTGCGTAACATATTAAGTATGGAAGATTTGAAAAACAAAGATGATTTTCTCAAGGCTTTGCGCGCCCTTGACGCACGCTTTGAAGAGATGGAACCGGAATTAAGTGTAACCTTAACCGACCCTGAAATGGGCGTTGAAGGTTATATTGTGGTTTGGAATACGCAAATCAGCGCAAACGGCCCCTTGGCACGTATGGGCAAGGGGGGAACACGCGTGACGCCGTCCACAACCCTTGACGAGGTCAAAATGCTTGCCCGGATTATGGCTTTGAAAAATGCCGCTGCCGGTCTGCCGCTTGGCGGCGCAAAATCAGGCCTTAAAGCCGACTCCTCCACGCAAGATGCAGAACAGAAATACAAACGCTTTGTTGAATTGAGCAAACCCTACTTACATGAAAACGGGGGTGTCTTTGGTGGCTTTGGCTATGATATCGGGGCGCGACCTGAAATGGCAAAATGGGCCGTAGAAACACTAGGCTCGGGACGGTCCTTTACCGGTAAGCCAATTGACATGGGCGGCACCGATTATGATGTTGAGGGGATTGCTGGTCTGGGCGTTGCCGTGGCTGCAAAAAGCACGCTTGAGCATAAAAAACGCACCGTTGCGGGCAGCACCTTTGCCGTTCAAGGCGTTGGCGCCATGGGGGCCGCAGTTATTCGCTACTTTACCGAGATGGGCGGCACACTCAAAGCCGTATCAGATCCACGGCTGGGCGGCAGCTGGTTTTTTACCGATGGACCTCCTGCCGGGTTGGTTGAAATGCTGGGTGCAGGACGCATAGCCCCTGCCTGCGCACTTCTGGAATCCACCAATGGCCATGTTACACAACCTGATTCCAATGCTGTTTTGTATGCAGAAACAGATGTTTTATTCCCCTGTGCCGTTCAGGAAGTGATCACAGCCGAGAATGCAGATCGCATATTGGCCGCAGTCGTTTGCGAAGGTGCAAATAACCCTGTTACAGACACGGCACGCACCCTTCTGGATGAGCGCGATATTTGTGTCATTCCCGACTTTATTGCCAACCCCGGCGGTGTGATTGCTGCATTTGTAGAACTGACATCAGACATTCCCGATGCAGATAATTTTAAAACGCGCGCCAAGGTTGAGGCGGCCAAAGATATGACGCGCAAGCGGATCGCCCAAAACGTAAAATCAGTGCTTAATTTATCAAGCTTGTATTCCGTTCGACCTACTGATGCCGCGCGCTTTATCGCTCTTTCGAACATATTCAATCTTTCTTAAAACTTTGGTGATAGTCTTGCTATATGGCAGGACGAATTTATACACAATCACCGCAAGACTCCGCTGTTGTCCGTACGGCAAAGCAGGCCGCCGACCTTATGTCCGGGCGCAAGCAAGTCCCGACCCGCGCCACATCACGCGGCATTCAATTTAAAACTCGATAAACTTTTGCTGAGCAGCATCGGCTTTTGAACGCTAGCGCGTTTTAATATCACGATATTAACTTGACTTATACTCTTTTGGGTTATATTTATAATCATAAGGAGTATTTGATTGTGACAACATTTTCAAACGACAGAAAGCAAGCTTTAAAAGTCGGATTGTTCGGGCTGTCCGCCAACCCCCCGCATTACGGCCATGTAAAGATGGCTCAATACGCAAAGGATAAGCTAGACCTTGATGAAGTCTGGTGGATCGTTGCAGCCCAAAACCCTTTAAAATCAACCGAAGGCATGGCACCTTTTGCTGACCGCGTACAAATGTGTCGTATCCTCACACAGCCGTACAAATGGCTAAAGGTAACAGATATTGAGGAACGTTGCGGCACGCAACGCACCTTTGATACGCTTTCAATCCTCACCGATATGAATCCGGATACAAATTTTGCATGGATTATGGGCGCCGATAATCTGGCCGGCTTTCACAAATGGTATAAATGGCAAGAGATTGCGAACCTGATGCCGATTGCAGTATTGGCACGGCCCGGCGAGACGGATAAAGCCCGCATGTCGCAGGCCGGTATCGAGATGACACAAATTCATGCGCCGGCAGACCTGATCCACGCACAATCAGGCTATTCCATTCTGGACAATCCAATGGTGGACATCTCATCCACACAATTGCGTCAAAATTCTGAACGCCGCATAACAGGCACAAGCCCTGATGTTATTAAACACATTCAGTCACACCAGCTATACGGGTTTTGACCGACTCGCCATTTCGGGTTATATTCACGCTATGAAACGTTTAAAAGCATTCATTGCGCACATTCGCAAGCCTGAAAACCGCAAACGGTACTTTTGGTACTGGGTGGGTTATCAGGCTGTCAAAGGCTGCATTACGACGTCGCTAATCTGGATTCCTGCGATTTACGCAGCCCTTCATCTAAATTAACCACCGGATCGGCCGGATTGTATCGGTTTGCAATCGGCAAACGCAGATCCTTGCCACGAACAGCGCGGCGGGTGGTCTTCACCCCCGGCGGTGACTGGTTTTGCTTGTAAACGGCGATCTTCATTAATTTCAGAATACGATCTACATCCTCGGACTTAAAACCCGCACCTATAATTTCATCGCGGGATTGCGCACCTTCAATACGGCGCTCCAAAATAGCATCCATAACTTCATAGTCCGGCAGCGTCTGGCTGTCTTCCTGGCCTTCGCGCAGTTCGGCCGAAGGTGGACGTGTGATAATGTTCCAGGGCATAACGATTGCCGGACGTCCGGCATCTTTGTCATCTTTGGCGTTATCCGGCCCAAAAACGCCTTCCGGTGTATTTTCGTTGCGCCATTCTGAAAGGGCACGGACCTTGGTTTTGTAAACATCCTTAATCGGGTTAAACCCCCCATTCGTATCACCGTAAAGTGTACAATACCCGACGGACAACTCAGACTTGTTTCCTGTTGTCAAAAGCATCCAGCCAAATTTGTTGCTGAGCGCCATGAGCAGCAATCCACGAACCCGGCTTTGAATATTCTCTTCCGTCACATCGGATTTTTGTCCCGTGAAGGACGGCGCTAAAACCTGTTCGATGGCGTCAAAAGGACCTGAAATTGCAATTTCGCGTATATCTTTAACCCCTAGGAAATCAGCCTGGATATCCGCGTCATCGTTGCTCATATCAGAAGTGAACTGGGAGGGCAGACGAACCAGATGAACGTGATCCGCGCCAAGCGCATCCACTGCAATGGCTGCCACCAATCCAGAATCAATCCCGCCTGAAAGGCCCAAAACCACATCTGTAAAACCTGATTTCGTAACGTAATCCCGTGTACCGAGAACCAATGATAGGTAGAGCTCTTCAAGGTCGGGGCGCGGGGGTGTGACGTGCGCCTCGTCCGCCTGCAGCCGGAGTTTTCCGTCTATCAAGCCGCATTCTAACACCGTGAAGTGCTCTTTAAGGCTTGGCGCTTGGAAGCGTTTTTCAATCTCACCTTTTTCTGTGTGATGCAAAGCAAAAGAGCGACCGTCAAAAATCAATTCATCCTGTCCACCCACCTGGTTCGAATAGATAATATCCAAACCGGTTTCACGCACACGTTTGCCAACCACTTTGTGTTCACGTACAGCATGCTTGCCCTGTTCATAGGGAGATGCGTTCATGGATAGTAGGATTTGCGCACCAGCGTCCGCAAGTTTTTTCGAAACCATGGGCCGCCATGTGTCTTCGCAAACCAAAATACCGTACTTTATACCGTTGACTTCAATGGGTTTGACATCATCAATTTCACCGGCTGTGAAATTGCGTTTCTCGTCAAAAACGCCATAATTCGGAAGGTCTGTTTTACGAATAATGGCTTTTAATTCACCACCCTGAATCACATAGACTGCGTTATAGATAATCAATCTGCCGATGGCATCACGCCTGTCTTCCCATGCAGGCGCACCCACCAAAAGGGTTGATTGACAATTGCGACTGTCGGCAACCAGATTATCAATGGTGTCATCACAAGCTTTTAAAAAGTCTTTGATTTCAACCAAATCTTCCAAAGGATACCCCGTCAGAGAGAACTCTGTCGTCATTAAAATGTCAGCACCCTGGCTGTCAGCTTGCCGCCAGACAGCTTTGATCTTTTGCGCGTTGGCGTTTAGGTCACCGACGGTTGGGTTGAGTTGGGCGACGGCAATTTTTGTTGTTTTGCTCATTCTTTTTTTCCTGATTGATTTCTTTTAAAAGCTTAGCCGATTCAATAACACGCAGCTGCCCGTTTTTTACGCTCTCACGAAAGGCATCCAATTTTACGACCTCATCAATATGACCGCTTTTTGCGCGTCCTTCAACATCTGTTCCGATGCCTTTGACCATATCGCGCAGAACTGTAACTTTACATCCGCGTTTGAGGTACCCCGCGATCGCATCATGAACACAATAATCTGACGCGACACCCATCATCACGACCTCCGTCTCTTTTCCGATATCTTTATCCTTTAAAAAAGCATCGCGACTTTGTGGTTTATCCTTTTCTGACAATACATTGAACAGGTTTTTATAAGCTTGCGCGTTGGTTTCATCATTAAACGAAACAGCCCCCAAGTCCGGTTGCGCCGCCCACATATCAAAGACATTTTTATTCATACGGTAAACAGGTATAGCCAAACCATCAGGTAAATCAAAAGCCGTCTTCCAACCCCAGGTGTTAAAACGACAGTGCATTGGAAATTGTTTGCTTTCGGGATTTAATGAATATGTCTCCGCAAAATGCGTATC
>CAXGXG010000089.1:0-6309 GCA_964013525.1 uncultured Alphaproteobacteria bacterium
GCATTTTCATCAGCCACACAGGATATTGCCCTAGATGCCTATCGCATTGAAGCGGTAACTACCGACCTTCAGGGAAACATGGCGACAACCTATCAACTGGGTTATCGTCTGGCGCTTCTCGTTGCAGGTGGTGGCGCGCTGTTTATTGCGGATGTATGGAGCTGGCCCATTGCCTATTTTTCCATGGCTGGATGTATGCTGGTCGGCATTGTGACAACACTGATTATTAAAGAGCCCGAGAGGGAGAAAAAAGAAAACACAGAGACGACTGCCGACACCCCGTTACCAGTTCGGATAAAGAGCTGGCTATTCAGGTCTGTCGTTGCTCCTTTTCACGAGTTTTTTCAGCGGAACGGTTGGATGGCGCTTGTGATCTTGTCCCTTATCGGGCTTTACCGATTACCGGATCTGGCGATGGGGATCATGGCCAATCCCTTTTATCTAGAATTGGGATTTACCAAGACCGAGATTGCAGAAATCGTCAAAGTTTACGGTTTTGTCATGACAGTATTGGGAGCAGGCGCCGGCGGTATTGCAGTGGTGCGTTTCGGTATTGCAATACCGCTATTGATTGGCGCAATTCTGGTATCAACGAGCAACTTACTGTTTGCCTGGTTGGCAACCCAAGGGGCAGACACGGGCCTTTTGATCTTAACGATTAGCGCGGACAATCTATCCACCGGGATGGCCGGGTCCATCTTTATTGCCTACCTCTCCAGCCTGACAAACACAGCCTATACCGCAACCCAGTATGCACTCTTCTCTTCCCTGATGACTTTGCCGGGCAAGTTCCTCAGCGGCTTCTCCGGGCTTGTCGTCGAATCACAGGGTTTTGAAACCTTCTTTATACTGACAGCCCTATCTGGCATCCCCGCAATAGGCTTGGTGATCTACTTGATTAAAAAGACAAAAAACGCTTATTTAAAGATCTAGGCATGACTGGCACATGCAACATGCGTAATTTCTGTTGATTTTTTAAAAAAATGGTATAATTAAACATTGCGCACGTGCCTATGTCCCTTACCAAGATATGCTACGACGTGAATGACCAGCATGGCCCGCAAATGGGTATGCTTGTGGGTAGGTCCCCGCGATTTGATTTTTTTCAAAAAGGTTATTTACCGATGAAAAGCTTTTTATTTGGGACAAGTGCCCGAACAGCTGCTGCTGTCACCCTCAACACACCTCACAACTTTTGCGCTGTTGAGGTGTATGATGAAGACATCTAGCAAAGCAAAAGCGAAAAGCGCGAGCCCTCCAAAGAAACGCAAGAAAAACCGTTCCCGTAATACTTTGCCTGTATTGCGCAACATTAGCATTGCCAACGCTGTGGAAAAATTGCGCCCTGCAATTCCGACTTATATTATACGCCCTGAAAAACTGGCCAGTATGGCAGACTTGTTTGTAAAGAACTTTCCTGGCCGGGTTATGTATGCGGTTAAATGCAACCCCGACCTTGAGGTTTTAAAAACGCTCTATAAACATGGGATACGTGCGTTTGATGCGGCCTCGATAGAAGAGATAAAGCTGGTTCGCCGTGCAGCACCAAACGCCAAGATATATTTTATGCATACGGTTAAAACACCGGAATCCATTCATCTTGCCTATCACAAATATGGTGTCCGCAGCTTCTCCCTAGATACAGAAGAAGAGCTGTATAAAATCCTGAGACAGACGGATTTGGCGCAGGACCTAGAATTGTTCGTGCGTCTTGCCTTGCCCAAGAATGACAGTGCGCAAATCGATTTCTCTGCTAAGTTTGGGGCAAGCCCAGAAGAGGCCATCCCCCTACTTCAAAAATGTCGAGCGGTAGCAGCAAAACTGGGAATATGTTTCCATCCTGGCACACAAACAATGGACCCGGCAGCCTACACAAAAGGGATTAGGATCAGTGTTGAGACCGCTAAGCAAGCAGCTGTAACAATCGATGCCCTCGATATCGGCGGTGGTTTCCCGGTTGCCTATCCTGATATGGCACCCCCGCCGTTTTCACGCTTCGCACATCATATCAACCAAGCCGTCAAAGACTGCAAACTGGAAGGGATTGAACTTTTGTGTGAGCCGGGGCGCGCGCTTGTCGCATCTGCCGGCAGCCTGATCGTTCGTGTAGAACAACGTCGCAATGATATTTTGTATATAAATGATGGCACATATGGTGGGCTGTTTGATGCGGGTCAGCAGCTGCAAATGCGCTACCCTGTCCGGCATATTCCTTCCACGTCGAATTCTGCGGCATGCAATCAAAAGCCATTGCAACCCTTTAGGTTTGCAGGGCCAACTTGCGACTCTCTTGATATGATGGACGGGCCATTTTACCTGCCTGAAAACATAAAAACGGGTGACTGGATACGAATTGATAATATGGGTGCCTACAGCTCAGGCTTGCGTAGCAATTTTAACGGCTTTGGTAGATGCAACACCATTCACGTTATTGAGCCCGCAGTCTTCCAAAACAAAGAGGAAGAACACAGACATGTTCATACGCCAAGCTGAGGGTGAAGACATTCAGGCTCTACAAAAAATTGAAGAGGCCGGATTTTCAACAGACCGGATATCCGCTCGGCAGATGCGTTTTCATGTAAGCAATAAAAATGCTGTTTTTCTTGTCGCTGCTGAGGAACCCGAAGCGTCTATTGTCGGTTATGCATTGACGTTCATGCGTTCACATTCTGGTACGGCCCGGTTGTATTCGATTGTTATATCTAATGATATGCAAGGCCGCGGATTGGCCAAAGCCCTTATGAGCGAAACGGAAAGCCTTTTACGCACAAAAGGAATCAAGGTGTGGAGTTTAGAGGTTGATAAAAACGACCAAAAGACAATCAACATTTATATGCATTATGGCTTTGCCCCGGGCAGCACACTGCCTGAATATTATCAGGATGGCCGGGACGCCCTTAAAATGAAGAAAGAGATCAAATGATCAAGTACATAATCGTAACCGATAAGCAGGCGGATTTTATTGAACGCACGCCCGAAATTGCCGTCATTAGTGCAACCGATTTTATTGCCAACCCTGATGAAGCCCTCAAGCTTCGCAAATCCAAAAGTAGCCGCGTCATCAATTTATGCAGCCATTTTGATTACCTCTCAAAAGGCTACTATACATCGCTGATGGCCCAGGCGCGTGACATGCGTTGCGTTCCAGCTGTGAACAATATTCTAACATTAAATTGGAAACGTCTTTACCAGTCGCACCTGCCAGAGCTTGATAACCTGCTTAAAACACACGCAGGACAACTGCCGGATGAGCCCTCGGGCCGGACCTATAATTTTTATTTTGGGCGCAGTCGCGAGGCCTGGCTAGAAGAATATGCACAAAAGGTCTTTGACCTTTTTCGTTTCCCCCTCGTTCAGGTAGATATCGAACTGGACAGCCAGGGTCAATGGGTGACACGCAATATTTCCTCGCTCTCACTTGGGGACCTGCCAACAACCAAACATGAATATTTCAACGCATGCCTAAAGAAATTCACCGGTCAGGCGTGGCAAAATGAAAAAGGCGTGAAATACAAAAACTGGGTTGCAATTCTTCATGATCCGGCCGAGGTTCAGCCGCCATCCAATAAAGAAGCCCTCGAGAAGTTCGTTAAAGCCGGTAAAAAACTGGATATTGCGATTGAGCTGATTACAAAGTCAGACTACGCCGCATTGTCTGAGTATGATGCCCTGCTCATTCGCGAGACAACAGCGATTGATAATCACACGTTCCGATTTGCACATAAGGCTGAGAGCGAGTTCATGCCCGCAATTGATGATACGGCATCCATTATCCGTTGCTGTAACAAGGTTTTTCAATACGAAATTCTTGAAACCCAGAAGATTCCCCTGCCCCGCACATGGATTTTTGATAAAAAACGTATTGATGAAACAGCAGACCAGTTGAGTTATCCGGCTGTTGTTAAAATTCCTGACGGTTCATTTTCCCGTGGTGTTAGCCGCGTTAGCAACGTTGACGAATTCAAATCTGCCGCTTTGCACCTTTTGAAAAATTCTGAGATTGTTCTTGCACAAGAATTTGTACACAGCGAGTTTGATTGGCGCATTGGCGTTTTAAATCACAAACCACTGTACGCCTGCAAATATTTTATGGCCAAGGGGCATTGGCAGATCTATAACTCTGAGGCTGGAAAAGGCGAAGAGAGTGAAGGCGATTCCATCACGATGCCCATTGGTGATGTTCCCAAGGCGGTTCTGAACATCGCCCTTAAGGCCGCATCGCTTATGGGCGACGGGCTTTATGGTGTTGACCTAAAGCAAGATGGCGACAAAATCGTTGTCATGGAAGTTAATGATAACCCCAGCATTGATTCCGGGGTCGAGGACGCCGTGCTTGGCGATCAATTGTATATGGATATCTTAACTGAACTTGTGAGCCGCATCGCCTAAACGGCTTTCATAAACCGCCCTCATTAATCATCATACTGGATTCAGGGTTGTATATCTCCCTGTGTCGACTATAGTGTCTGCGCGTATGGTAGGCCCATTATCGCGCGCTTTGCCCAAATGCGTGCGGTCGCTCATTTTGAGGTGCCGCCAGGTTTATCCAGCAAGAAAGCACGACTGATATGTTCTCACTCTCTTATGATCGCCTAAAGCAGGAATGGTTTGGCAATGTCCGCAATGACTTATTGGCCGGGATGGTCGTAGCACTTGCCCTTATTCCAGAGGCCATTGCCTTTTCCATCATCGCCGGCGTTGATCCAAAAGTGGGATTGTATGCATCTTTTTGTATTGCTGTTGTTATCGCATTTGTCGGTGGACGCCCCGGTATGATTTCGGCGGCAACCGGTGCGATGGCTTTGGTGATGGTGACCCTGGTCAAGGAACACGGGCTTGAATATTTGTTGGCTGCAACTCTATTAACCGGTGTCTTGCAAATATTGGCCGGCTATTTCAAGCTTGGCGCCCTGATGCGATTTGTTTCGCGCTCTGTCGTTACAGGCTTTGTTAACGCCCTTGCTATTCTAATCTTCATGGCACAGTTGCCGGAATTGATTGGCGTTGGACCGCTGACATATATCCTGGTCGCTTCGGGTCTTGCCATTATATATATTCTCCCGCGTTTTACACGCGCTGTTCCATCGCCATTGGTTTGTATTGTCTTGTTAACAATACTCAGCATCGTAATGGGGTTTGATATCCGGACTGTCGGCGATATGGGCGAGTTGCCATCATCCCTGCCTGTTTTTCTTTTGCCTAACATCCCGTTTAATCTTGAAACACTTTATATTATCTTCCCCTACGCCCTGACCCTTACCGCCGTCGGCCTGCTGGAGTCTTTGATGACGGCGACAATTGTTGATGATTTAACCGATACGCCTAGTAACAAAAATCGCGAATGTTCAGGACAAGGGGTTGCAAACATTGTATCAGGGCTGTTTGGCGGGATGGCCGGATGTGCCATGATCGGCCAATCGGTTATTAACGTGAAATCAGGTGGGCGCGGCAGGCTTTCTACGCTTTCTGCAGGTTTATTTCTACTGTTTCTGATTTTGGTATTGGGCGAGTGGGTTCGTCAAATTCCTATGGCCGCATTGGTCGCCGTGATGATTATGGTCTCTATCGGAACATTCAGCTGGACATCAATCAAAAACTTGCGAACCAACCCCAAAAGTTCAAGCATTGTCATGGTGACAACCGTGGCTGTTGTGGTCGCAACCCACGACCTTGCCATTGGTGTTTTCGTTGGTATTCTAATGAGCGCGCTTTTCTTTGCACGCAAAGTGTCGCACTTGATGGACATTCAAAGCGAGCTGGATACGAACGGATCGCACAGAACTTATAAAGTCTATGGTCAGGTCTTCTTTGCCTCTGCCGACAGTTTTGCTGCCGCTTTTGATTTCAAAGAGGTGATTGAAAGTGTTACTATTGATGTCAGCGATGCGCATTTTTGGGACCTCTCTGCCGTAAGTGCTTTGGACAAGGTGGTTTTAAAATTCCGCCGCGAGGCAACCGAGGTCAAAGTCAGTGGCTTGAACAAAGCCAGCGCCACCATCGTCGACCGTCTGGCTGTCCATGATAAGCCTGGCGCAATCGATTTAATTGAAGATCATTAAAGGATACTCTCCATGAAAAAAATTCTCGTCTGTCTTGATGGTTCAGCCTATGCCGATAACATTTGCAAAAATGCCGCATGGGTTGCAAAGCAGCTGGATGCAAGCGTTGAACTTTTGCACGTCTTACGCAGAAGTTCTGATTACGCAGCCCCCGGCCATGACCATACAGGCTCTATCGGTTTGGGCGCACGATCTGACCTCTTGAACAGTCTTAGCAAATTGGATGAGGAGCGCGCGCGTTTGGATATGG
>CAXGXG010000090.1:0-6295 GCA_964013525.1 uncultured Alphaproteobacteria bacterium
GCCGCGGAAAAGCATAATGTCACATTGGTCATGACGCCCTTGTCCGACAGGCGACGGCATACGCGCAATCCGTCAGGTGTCAGGGGCAGTTTAACGGCCACATTTTTGGCGATGCCGGCAATTTTGTCGGCTTCCTTGGACATTGTCTCAAAATCCGTTGCGGCAACCTCTGCACTGACCGGCCCCTCAACCAGATCGCAAATTTCTGCAATCAGATCCAGAAAGCTGTCGTGTCCGGATTTGGCCACCAATGATGGGTTTGTTGTTACACCGTCCAAAAGGCCGGTTTCTGCAAGTGTTTTAATTTCGTTGATATCTGCCGTGTCGACGAAGAATTTCATGATTTTTCCATTCTCTTCTTTTATAGTGAGGATAAATTTCAATATAGTGTAGCTGATGACCATTTCACATTCCAGCGATAAAAAAACAGTCAATGTGCTTGTTCCGTACCCGGTGGGCAAACCCTACAGCTATCTGATGGGGGATGCGGACCTGGGCGTGGGTGATTTTGTACTGGTCCCGATCGGACGGCGCCAATCGGTAGGTGTTGTCCACAGTCTGGGAGCGCCGGATGTCGACCTGTCACGTTTAAAGCCCGTAATGGACAGGTTTCCTGTCCCACCCATGCCGGAAAGCCAGCTCAGGCTGTTGGACTGGATTGCAAAATACACAATGGCTGATGTCGGCAGCGTATTGAAAATGGCTTTGCCGCGTCCTGTTGAAAATGCATTGAAAAAGGCCCCTAAAAAACCGGATGTTTATCCCTGTACGCAAGTTCCCCAGATTAAGGGGGATGTGGAATTGTCACACGATCAGGTTCAGGCGGCGGAAAAAATATCTCAAGCAGTGGACGCCGGACGTTTCGAAGCCCTGTTGCTGGATGGGGTGACCGGATCAGGTAAGACCGAAGTTTATTTTCAGGCGATGTCAAAGATCTTTGAAAAAGGGGGGCAGGTCTTAATCCTGTTGCCGGAAATCGGTCTGTCGACTGCATTTGTTAAACGCTTTCATGAACGTTTCGGTATCAAGCCTGCTATGTGGCATTCCGAGATTACACCTGCAAACAGGCGCAAGGTTTGGAATGGCGTTTTGCGCGGTGAAACCAAATGTGTCATTGGCGCGCGTTCGGCAATGTTCCTACCCTTTCCCAATCTACACCTGATTATCGTGGATGAAGAGCATGACCCGTCCTATAAACAAGAAGACGGCGTGATTTACAACGCCCGTGATATGGCGATAGTAAGGGCAAATTTTGACAAGGCACCTGTGGTTCTGGCCTCTGCAACGCCATCGCTTGAGACCATGGAAAACGTGTGGAGTGGAAAATATACGCATCTGGTCCTGCCAGAGCGTTTCGGCGCGGCCACTATGCCCGATATTCATATGATCGATATGCGTGAAGAGAAAACAACCGCCCAAACCTTTATCGGCGCACCGCTGCGTAATGCACTGGAAGAAACGCTGGCCAAGGATGAGCAGGCGCTTTTGTTTTTGAACCGACGCGGTTACGCGCCGCTGACGCTATGCCGAAAATGCGGATACCGTTTTGAATGCCCATCGTGCACTGCATGGCTGGTCGATCACAGGAAAACGGGCGCACTTCACTGCCACCATTGTGATTATTCTATACCCCGCCCGCATGCCTGTCCCGAATGTGAAACCGAAGACAGCCTGGCCGCTTGTGGACCCGGCGTGGAACGCATTGCAGAGGAGGTGGCGGCTATTCTGCCGGATGCCAAACCGCTCGTCCTATCAAGTGATATTACAGAAAGCCCGAAAAACCTTGCGGCGGCGCTCTCCTCAATCCAGTCGGGTGAGGTTGATGTGATTATTGGCACGCAGATGATTGCCAAGGGTTATCATTTCCCGCGTTTGACAACAGTGGGCGTGGTGGATGCCGACATTGGTTTGTCTGGTGGTGATATGCGCGCTGCCGAACGGACATTTCAGCTGCTTCAGCAGGTTTCGGGACGGGCGGGTCGAGCAGACCTTAAGGGGCATGTATATTTACAAAGCTTTATGCCGGATCATACGGTTATGCAGGCTATTCATGCGGGTGACAGGGATGCATTCCTAGCCGTTGAGGCCGCCGAGCGCAAAGAAGCCGCAATGCCGCCCTATGGCAAGTTGGCGGCGCTGATTATCAGTGGCAAGAATGACCAAACGGTAAAGGGGTTTTGCTATGCCTTGGCGCGATGCGCGCCGCGCTATGATAATATGCAGATTTTGGGCCCGTCGGCCGCGATGATGTCGCGTCTGCGCGGCCAATACCGCTGGCGCTTTTTAATAAAAACGGATAAAAACACCCATCTTCAAAATGTCATATCCGACTGGCTTTCTCAGGTCAAACAGCCCTCCAGCATCAAGCTAAAGGTTGATATTGATCCGCAAAGCTTTTTCTAAGGCCGTTTTTACTGGGCTGCATCCGGCAGATAGAATTTTTGAAAGTTGACAGCGCCGGGTTTGAATGCATCCCATTTTGACGCCGAATAAACAGAAAGGGCGGCTTCCGGATAATAGCTGCAATCCGCACCGTATTTGACGGCAAAGTCAAGTACGCCCGGGAAATGCGTTACAATCAAAGCCGTTTCAGCTTTTTGTGGGATTTCGTAAGCGATGAAATCCTCAATATCTTGTGCGCTCGGCAGGTATAGGTTTTCAACAAATTGACATTTTATCTGTGCGGCCAGTTTAAGGTGCTCGAGCGTTTCGCGCGTTCTTACAGCCGTTGAACAACCAATAAAATCAACTTCATAATTCTTCCTAAGCAATTGTCCCTGGGAAAGCGCCTGGCGCTTACCTTCGTCGGTCAAATGGCGGTCCTGATCGCGCCCATTGGCGGTTGGGTTTTGTGTCAGGGCGTGTCGTAAAAGCAGTAGGTGTTTCATCTGGTCATTCTCCTAACATTAGTCTATAACAAACTGATCTTGCAGACCAGAGGGAGCAATATGCATAAGGAATGGACGCCGGTTGCGGTTATTGACATCGGATCAAATGCTGTGCGTTTGGTTGTTTTTCATGACAGTGTCCGCGTTCCGGTCCAATTGCATACTGAACGTACGATATGCGGATTGGGAAAAACCCTGGGTAAAACAGGGCGACTAAACCCCGAAGGTGTCACAATGGCACTGGGTTCCCTGGCGCGCTTTTCATCCCTGATCAAATCCATGAAAATTAAAGATGTTCGTGCCGTTGCGACCGCCGCGCTGCGTGATGCTGAGGACGGCCCTGAATTCGTAGAAAAGGTTGAGCGCGAATTCGGCCTTAAGATCCATGTCATTCCGGGTGAGGAAGAGGCGCGGTTGTCCGCTTTGGGGGTTGTCGCCAACCATGGTCACATTGATGGTTTGATTGGCGATTTTGGTGGCGGATCGTTGGAGCTGATCGGCATGAAAAAAGGCAAGATCACCAGTCAGGATTCTTATCCATTGGGTGCCTTGCGCATTATGGCACACGATACGATGGAGGCCCGGGAAAAATATATTCGCAGCTACCTTGATACGCTTGACCTCAGTCAATATGAAGGACAACGTTTCTACGTACTTGGCGGTGCCTGGCGGACGTTGGCCCGTGCACATATTTACATCAACGATTATCCGATCAAGGTCTTGGATAACTATCGACTGGATTATAAAAAGGCGCTGGAGTTCACGCGACATATTGCCAAGCAGGACCATGCGTCGTTAGAGCGGATGGCCGGTATGTCAAAACGCCGCGTTTCCGATATGGCGGCCGCCGCATTGGTTATGAAGCATGTTTTGAAAGCTGCAAAGCCTGACAAACTGGTCTTTTCCGGCAGCGGCCTTCGCGAAGGACTGATGTATGATCACCTGCCGTCTAAGGTCCAAAAGCAAAGACCGCTGTTGGCCGGATGTCGTGAAATCGGGCGGGAGACCAGTCGCTTTGCCGCAGACGATGAATTGCAACTGTTGTTGCGCTGGGTGACACCTCTGTTTGAGGACCCGTCAGAATCCGATATCCGCTCTATCGAAGCTGCTTGTTATCTAAGTGATGTCGGTTGGTTCGAACATGAAGACCACCGCGCGCGCCATGCGTATTTCCGCATTTTGAACTTGCCGCTATATGGGTTGAGCCATAAGCGCAGGGCCATGTTGGCGCTGGCTGTTTACGTTCGTCATAAAGGCTATTTGCGTAAATTGGGACGCGAGGGTGGAGAGACCACGGTCGCCGCGCAAAAAATTCTGTCCGAACACAGACGCGATGAAGCTGTAGTGTTGGGATTGGGGATGCGTCTTGCCTATATCCTTACGGGCGGTGCATTGTCGCTTTTGAAATACACATCACTAAAAATGAGTGATCAGACGCTGACGCTTGAAATCAAAGGGCGTCACGCCGGTATCAGCGGCGACATTATTCGTGACCTTTTGGAAGATATTGCAAAGAAACGTGGCCGCAGAGCCCAAATTGCGCAAGCATAGGGGGCATTCTGCGCCATATTTTTAGTGGTTAGCCAATGTCTTTCAGTGCAATTTTGCGCCCTTCAATGACCAGGCCGATTTTGCCGGCTTTCATATCCAAGGCCTTTTGGCCGAACATTTCAAAACGCCATCCGCGCATGGCACGAACATCTGCTTTTTTGCCATAGGCGGCGATCTGTTCCAGATCCGATGTATTGGCTAGCAGTTTGGGGGCGACATCATATTTTTCACATTTGATCCGCAGCAGAACGCGCAGCATTTCCACGACCGGCCCGATATGGGATGGCAGAGGCTTCGGTTTTTGGCGATCCGGAAGCTCATCTGCATCCATCTTTAATCCGTTCTGAACGGCCTCCAGCAGTGGCTCACCACGCTTTTTATCAAAGAATGACGGGTGAATACCGCGGATTTTACGCAATCCATCAGGTTTTTTGGGTGGGTGCAGTGCAATTTCACGAAGTGCATTATCTTTCAAAATACGGCCGCGGGGCTTGTTCTCGCTCTGTGCGGTTTCCTCGCGCCATGCGGCTACGGATTTTAAAACACCAAGGGCTGACTTTTTGCGGGTGTTGATTTTTACGCGTTCCCATGCGCTTTCGGGTGGGTTTTCGTAGGTGTCCGGCGATGTCAGGATATCCATTTCTTCCATAACCCAAGCGCTGCGCCCATCCTTTTCCATTTCCTCAAGGATATTTTTATAGGCAAGGCGCAGGTGCGTCACATCCGCCAAAGCATAGGCAAGTTGCTTGTCGGTCAGCGGGCGGCGTGCCCAATCGGTAAATCGTGACCCTTTATCGATTTGAATGTTCAGGGTCTTTTTAATCAGGGACTCGTAACCGATCTGATCCCCAAGCCCAACAACCATCCCTGCAATTTGCGTATCAAACAGTGGGGTTGGAATCTGGCCAGACAAATGATAGAAAATTTCAACATCCTGACGGCCGCCGTGCATCACCTTTAAGACGTTTTTATTTTGCAAAAGTTTAAAGAGCGGGGCAAGGTCGATCCCGTCTGCAAGCGGATCAATAATCGCTTCTACATCGTCATTGGCGACCTGAATCAAGCAAAGGTTTGGAAAGTACGTCTTTTCACGAATGAATTCCGTATCAATCGTCATGTAATTCTGCTGGGCCAGTTTCTGGCAAATGTCCTCTAAGGACTTGGTATCTGTGATAATATTCATGCTCAATGTATAGACTGTATCGATAAAAAAATAAAATGGTTTTGCCAAAATTCGGGGCAATCCAAACCCGGAACGGCATTTGCCCTCTAAAATCACCCGCCAAAGCTTGACAATCAGTCATTTAAGTGGGATTTTCTTGGCAGTTAATCACGATCAATTCAGGAAACGACTATGCACGCTTATCGCACCCATAAATGTAACGAGCTTCGCGCATCTGACGCGGGCGAAACGGTTAAACTATCCGGTTGGGTTCACCGCCGCCGTGATCACGGGGGGTTGTTGTTCGTTGACCTTCGCGATCATTATGGCCTGACCCAGTGCGTCGTCAATCAGGACAGCCCATTGTTCAAAGAGTTTGAAGAACTGAAAAATGAAACAGTCATCACGGTTGAGGGTGAGGTTGTTAAACGTACCCCTGAGACGGTTAATGATAAGCTGCCAACCGGTGAGATTGAATTGAAGGTTAAGGATATGAAGATCCTTTCCACCGCCGCGCAATTGCCACTTCAGGTTAATAGTGATGAGCCATATGGCGAAGAAACACGTTTGCGTCATCGCTATCTGGACCTGCGTCGTGAAGTCATGCAAAGCAATATTAAATTGCGTTGCGATGTCACATCATCCATTCGCCGCCGTATGACAGAGGAAGGGTTTCGCGAATTCCAAACACCAA
>CAXGXG010000091.1:0-6226 GCA_964013525.1 uncultured Alphaproteobacteria bacterium
CCCAGCTTTTGCAAATGTTGCTGGGCTAGGGTGATTTGGCGCTCTGACATGTCAGGTGACACAATATTCGGTGTTAAGCTGGGTTGTGCCATATAACGCAGAACATCTGTTGCATTGCTATAGCGGTCATTCAGGCGAACGGGACAACGTTGTAGCGGCAGGTCACGCTCGTAATCGCCAACACGTGTCGGTGCTGTTGGGTAACGGAATGTGCCTGTTTGCGTATAAGCTGTTTGTGATGTCGTCGGTAAATTGGTTTGGACAGGGGCCTGTGTCACAGGTGTTTGTGTACCCGTTGTAGGCGTTGCGTCAGGTGTTTGTTGAGGTGTTGTACTGCCAGTCCCGGGACGGAAAACAATACCATTATGAACGTATGTTCCGTCGCTATTGCGATCAGGCGTGTCGGCGTTGGCTTCGGCATTGACGGGATTATCCTGCGCATGAACGGCTGTTCCCGTGACGGCGGCGCCGGCGGCGGCAACATACATAAATACATGGCGAATTTTCTGTCCTAATGTCGTCAAGCCGACCTCTTTTATTTGTTCTCACTTTGAATTGTTGAGTCGCTAAATTAAAAACACAAACCCAAGTTATGTTAAATATATATTAATTTGGCGCGCAATGCAATGAATTAATTAGATATTTTTCAAAATATCCGCCATCTTGTCAAGGATTCTGTCTTGCGATGATCCCTTGCGTGAAACCAAGCCGATGGTGCGTTTCGCATTTTTATCGGTAATTTCGATGTAGGCTACGTCCTTGCGGTTTGCATCACACGCCATGCGCGGCAAAAGGGTTATACCCATGCCATTGGCGACCATCTGGCGCAAGGTTTCAATGCTGGTTGCACGGAAATCATGCCGATGCGAAAGCCCGGCCCATTCGCAGGCTTCCAAGGCTTGCCCTGACAAACAATGGCTGTCTTCTAATAACAGTAAAGCCTCGCCACGTAAGTCTGCCAAAGCAATATTTTTCCGCTGGGCCAGGGTGTGGTTTGCGGGTACGGCTGCTAACAAGTCTTCTTGGAAAAGGGTCTGCACATGAAAATTATGTTTTTCTTCTATCGGCAAGGCCAAGAGAGCGGCGTCCAGTTCCCCGTTTTGTAATTGTTCTATCAGCCTGGGGCTGCGCTCTTCTATCAGGTAAAATTTAAACTTGGGCAAGGCCTTTACGATATGAGGCATCACCTTGGGAATATAGAAGGGCGCCAATGTCGGAAAAGCGCCAATATAGAGGTCGCCGCTGTCAGGATTGGCAAGGCGCAGCGCGGTTTTTTCCATGTCATGAAATTGCGATACAATCCCGCTGATTTTCTGTATCAGGGTTTCGCCATGACGGGTTGTATGAAAATTTTTGTTGTCTCTTTCAAAAAGCTTGATGCCGTATTGCTCTTCAAATTTTTTGATCTGGATGCTGAGGCTGGGTTGGGAGACATTACATTTTTCTGCAGCCTTGGCAAAATGACCTGTTTCATAAACGGCGAGGATGTATTCCAGTGTTCTAATGTTCATGTCATAACTATATTCTATCGATATGATATAATCAATATATTTTACCAATTGCGCTGTGTGTCCTATATTTGTTCCTCAATCAACACGAAAGGATTTAAGATGTTAGGTATTGGTAAAACGTTTCCGGAATTAAAAGGTACAGCAGTCGTTTCAAGTGACTTGGATACGGCTTTTCAGGATATTACTGAAAAAAACTACGATGGTCGGTGGAAGGTTGTTTTCTTTTGGCCAAAGGATTTCACATTCGTATGCCCAACTGAAATTGCCGCTTTTGGCAATTTAAATGATGACTTCAATGATCGTGATGCAGATGTAATCGGCGTCAGCACAGATTCTGAATTTGTACATTTGGCTTGGCGTCAGCAAAAAGAAGAATTGAAAGATCTGCCGTTCCCGATGCTGTCAGATATTAAGCGCGAGCTTGTGGATGAATTGGGCATTCTGGATGAAAATGAAGGTGTTGCCCAGCGCGCCGTATATATTGTTGACCCGGACAATATTATCCGCTTTGTCATGGTTACAGACTTGAACGTCGGTCGCAATAGTCAGGAAGTCCTTCGTGTTTTAGATGCTTTACAAACAGATGAACTTTGCCCTTGTAATTGGGAGCAAGGTCAGGACACACTGGAAGCAGCATAAATATTTAAGGACCTCAATTTAAGGAGAATAAAATGAATATAAAAGATTTAAAGCGCGACGTATTTGGTTTCAAAAACCTTGAAGACCTGCGTGCCGAACTGCCAGCATTTGCAAAAGATATCAAGCTAAACCTATCTTCGGTATTGCGTGTAGCCCCTGAAAGCGGCCTAAGCGAACACCAGATCGCGGGCATTGCTCTGGCTTCGGCTTATACAACACGCCAGCACGATGTTATTGCGGCACTGGAAGGCGAATTCAAAGACCAGTTTGATGATACCCAGCTCGCAGCGTTGAAATCAGCGGCCACCATTATGGGCATGAACAATATTTATTATCGTTTTGTCCATCTGGTTGAAGACGCAGAATATCAGCGTATGCCTGCAGGGCTGCGCATGAATGTCATCGGCAGCCCTGGCATTGATAAAATTGATTTTGAGCTATATTCCCTAGCTGTTTCAGCCATAAATGGTTGCGGTATGTGTATTGAAGCACATGTTGCACAAGTTGAAAAAGGTGGCGTATCCAAAGCGGGTGTTCAGCATTCGATTAAAATCGCAGCTGTCGTGAATGCGGCAGCACAAGCGTTGGAAATTATTTAATAAAACAGAAAGGCTTTTTACTATGTCAAATTCAGAAACAAATCTTGTCGAGGCTTTGCGCGTATTGCTGGCAGACAGCTATACCCTTCAGCTAAAAACACAAAACTATCACTGGAACGTAACGGGCCCGCATTTTTTTGCGTTGCACAACCTGTTTGAAGAACAGTATAGCGAATTGTTTGAAGCCAACGACGAAATTGCGGAACGTATTCGCGCAATCGGACATAAGGCACCAGGCAGCTATTCTGCGTTTGCAGACCTTGCAAATATCAAAGAAGACACAGGCGAGCCGAATGCTATGACGATGGTTAAAAACCTTGCCAAGGATCATGAGCAGCTGGCAAAGACCGCAAGCGCATTGATCAAAGCGGCTGAAGCTGCCAACGATGAGGTATCTGTTGATATTGGTGTCCAGCGTCAAACAGTACACGAAAAAGCGCACTGGATGTTAAAGGCCCATCTGGAGGGATAGGCCAGTCAGGGAATCAGAAAAAAGGGGCCCAAAGGCTCCTTTTTTTTATATTCTTACGGCTTCATATTGCCGTGTTTTCTGCGGGGTCTGGGTTGTTTTCCCCCATTGAAAACCGTCTGATTTTGTTAGGATGCCGGATTGGGTTTCACCGCCGACATTTCCGCGCTCCCGGCCGCAGGCGGACTGCATTCCGGTTACCTCAATCAGGGCGTGGGCCATGTCAAGCAACCCATCTTCTGACAAGTATTTTATGTTATCAATGATCGGCAAGACGTGTTCTGATAAAACGTGTTGTACCATCTTTCCTTTGTATTCTGATAAGTGTTTATCGATAAGCTTGTACCCTGCTTTACGCCGGGCATTTGGTATGGAAAGGTCCTCAAGAAAAGCCTCCATCGTGTTTTTAAGTTCATGAAGGCTATAGCTCTCGTAGTCGGGATGAACGCCTTTTAGCAGATTGCTGACTGTTTGCGTGCTGGCAATTGGGATAACCTCTGCCTGATTGGTTTGATCAATGTCGTGCTTTGCTAGAAAGCTGTATTTTAGGTTGTCAAAATAAATACCCCCGACATGAGCGTGGCTGACACAGGGGTAAATATTCTGATGTCCATACCCTGCACACACCAGTCCTGTGTAGCCCAATTCATAATTGTCTTTAGCGGTCATCAATGTGAGAAGCTCGAAAACTTTTGCGTACAAATCAGGGGTTAAGGAAAAAAGGCCCAGTGATTGTTCAAGGTAGTCTAAACCAAAATCCTGGAGGGTCTTTTCTACCAAAAGGCATAAGCTTTCATTCGAGCGGAAGCCGTTACAGGTTTGTGCGTCTGAAAGCTCGGCAATTGCATTTTGAATATAATCCAAACAGTTTTTACGATAGGAAAAACCGGTCATGGCGTTATTGTTACCAAAATGGTGGCTTATATCTGATGCCATCCTTCCTAAAAAATTCAAAGCATCATAGGCCCAGGCCATATCCTTTTCCTGATGTGAGAAGGATCGGCTGTTTTTAATAACAAATGCCAAAAGGCCTTTTAAGTAACAATCAGGGGTTGCAAAGGTTTCTTTCCCGATTTCCGCGCAATACATACCGATTATAGTTTCCCAAGGAACGGAATTCAGGTTTAGGCGATTGTGAATCATAAAGACGATGTTGTGCGGTGGCGGGAGGGGAAATATCTTTTTCTTGTTATAAAACACACGGTTATCTGGAAATATAGTCGCTGCGCTGTCTGCTGCGACTGCCATGCAGTTTTTATTCATGATAATGATTTCAGATGTCATTTTGTCCCCACACACAATACAAAAGATTACCTATTTAAGGTTGCATACAAAAGGTTACATTCCCGTAAACTTTTCCATATTGCATCATTTTGGCTAGGCGTGTTTCTCGTGATAATTTGGGGGTAAACCCTTATTTTGTGCCGAAAATGCGGTCCCCGGCATCACCCAGCCCCGGCACGATGTACGATTTTTCGTTCAGCGAATCGTCTATGGATGCAACGTATACGCGCGTATCGGGGTGGTGTTTTTGAAACTCAGCGATTCCTTCGGGGGCTGCAACCAGACATAAAAAACGGATGTCTTTTGCGCCTTCCGCTTTAATTCTGTTTACAGCTTCAATGGCAGAATGTCCGGTTGCCAACATCGGATCTACAACCATAACAGGGCGGTTGTTCATATGTTGGGGAAGTTTTAGATAATATTCCACGGGGCGCAGGGTTTTAGGGTCGCGGTATAGACCGATAAAACCTACAGCAGCAGTCGGAACCAGGTCTAGCAATCCGTCAACAAAGCCGTTTCCCGCGCGTAAGATGGACACAATGCATGGATCATGCCCCATAAGCTGTGGGGCTTTCATCTTTTGAATGGGGGTCTCGATATCGATTTCCGTCAATGGCAAATCGCGCATCAATTCATACCCCATTAATTGGGAGACCTCACGCAGCAACTGGCGGAACAGAGCGCTTGGCGTTTCTTTCATCCGCATGATCGTTAATTTATGCTGGATTAGGGGGTGGTCAATAACGGTAACGGTGTTTTGCATTTGCGCCTCTAACTATTTTCAGGCAAGAATAGCTGTGTCATTCCAAAGTTCAAGGGGCAATTTATGGCAACGGGTCATCCGCTCATCCGCAAAGCACAAAATAAAGATCTGCCTGTGCTAAACAGGTTGAGCAAAACCATTGGAAATTTCGAAGATGCGTATTTTGAGGCATGTTTATTAAGGGGTGAAAAAGGTGAGCGTGATTTTTATGTCGCGCTGTTGGATGGGCGTATCTGCGGATATGTTATGTTGGTCTGGCAGCCCAGATATACACCCTTTAGACGTCTAAAAATTCCTGAAATTCAGGATTTAAATGTCGCCCCTACACACCGCCGTCGCGGGGTCGGGGCTGCATTGGTTACCTATTGTGAAAATCAGGCGCGGGCAAAAGGCTCAGATACAATGGGTATTGCTGTGGGCCTTCACAAAAGTTATGGGCCGGCTCAACGGCTTTATGTGCGCATGGGATATGTACCGGATGGTGCTGGTGTTTTTTACGACAATGTCCCCGTTGAATATGGCAGTATGCGCCCCATGGACGATGCCTTTACTTTGAAAGTGACCAAAGACCTTTAAAGTGTGTGAAACGAATGCATAGGCCAAAAATTCAATTTGTAACAATTCGCAATATATTGTGAGTCGGGAGTGTCTAGGTCGGGTGCGTATATTTTGATAGACTGTAATGCATCTATGATAAGGATCTAAATTTATGTTTGCCAATACCAATACCAATACGAAAGACACGCAAATGACTTCTGCTGATATCCACCCTACAGCTATAATTTATGACGGAGCCAAAATCGGTACCGGTACGACGGTCGGGCCTTATTCTGTCATCGGTGCCGATGTTGAAATTGGCGAGGGGTGCCGCATTGGCCCGCACGTAGTGGTGGAGGGCAATACGACAATTGGAAACAAGTGCCAAATCTTTCAGTTTGCGTCTGTCGGTTCTGCGCCACAG